>NZ_JBHJVK010000009.1:83200-177486 GCF_042264695.1 Kitasatospora sp. NPDC056138
GTTTTCCCCGTTGGGGTTTTCTCGCCCCACCCCCCGCGCCCCCAAAACGTTGGGGGGGCGGCGGCGGGCCCCCCCCCCCCACTCGGGGCTCCTCGGGACCGCTCAGGAACTCCGCCGGCCCTCCGCCATCACCTCGGGTCAGAGCAGGCGCAGCAGCCGCGACATGATCGACGGCGGGTTGAGGTCGGACTGCAGGGTCACCGGGACCTCCGCCTTGCCGTCGCCCTCACCGGCCGAGACGGTGCCGACCTGGGTGCCGGCCTTGGCACTGTGGCCGAGCTTGACCGAGTCCAGGTTGACCTTGGCGGTGACGCCGGACCAGCCGGCCACCGTGAGGTCCTTGGACGCCACGACCGCGACCTTGCCGCCGAGACCGTCGTCCACGTGACCGACCACGTCGCCCTGCTTGGCGATGGTCTGGCCGGTGAGGCCGTTCTGGGCGGAGGTGATGATCTTCTGGCTGACCGTCTGGGCGGCCCTCAGGACGTCGTCGGTGGCCGTCACCGGCTGGTTGAGCGTGACGCCGAGGATCATCCGCTTGGCGCCGCCGATCTCCTTGACGGCCGCCCACATCAGGCAGGACTTGGCCGCGGTGCTGGAGCCGGTCTTGACGCCGATCACCCCGTTCTTCGGGGAGAGCAGGTAGTTGGTGTTGTAGATCCGCTGGTTGTTGAAGACGGTGTCCGGGGTGGCGACTACCCGCTGGAAGACCTCGTTCTGCATGACCTGCTCGGCCAGCTTCAGCTGGTCCTTGGCGGTGCTCTTGGTGTTGTTGTCGTAGCCGGCCGGGTCGTTGTAGCTGGTGTTGGTCATACCGAGCTTGGCGGCCTGGTCGTTCATCTTCTTGACGAACGCCTCCTCGGTGCCGGCGTCCCAACGGGCCAGCAGCCGGGCCACGTTGTTGGCCGACGGGAGCATCAGCATCTCCAGCGCCTCGTACTGGGTCAGCTTCTGACCCTCGGTCAGGGTGACCCGGGACTGGTCGGCGTCGCTGGACTCCGAGGCGGCCTGCTTGTCCACGGTGAGCGTGGGGCCGGTCTCACCCTTCTTCAGGGGGTGGTCGCGCAGGATGATGAACGCGTTCATCACCTTGGTGACGCTGGCGATCGGCTGCGGGGTCTCGTCACCCACGCTGCCGAGGCTGCCCACACCGACCACCTCGGCGGTGGCCTGGCCCTTGGTCGGCCAGGGGATGTCGAGCTTGTCGCCGTTGAAGGTGAACGAGTCGGCGAGGGACAGCTTGGTCTTGGGGTCCGGCAGCGGACGGAGCAGCTGGCCGGCCACGAGCACACCGAGCACCACGGCCAGGAACACCGACCAGATGGTGATCCGCTTGACCGCCCTGCGGAACGGCGTCACCGGACGGCGGCTGAGCGCGGCCAGCACCTCCATCGCCTCGGAGGTGGTCTCCGGCGTGGGCAGCGGCGGCGGGCCCGGCAGCGGGGCCGGGTCGGGCACCGGCAGCGGCCTGGGGGCCGGGGCGGGGGCCGGCGGTACCGGCACCGGACGGGGGGCCGGGGTCGGCCTGGGCTCCGGCTCCGGCTCCGGCTCGGGGGTGGGCTCGGGCTCCGGAGTGGGCTCCGGGATCGGCGAGGGCTCGGGGCGCGGGGCCGGCTCGGGCGCGGGCTCGGGTACGGTCCCGGCACCGGGCTTGGTGTCGGGCTTGGCCTCGGGCTTGGCACCAAGCTTGGCCTCGGGCTTGGCGGGGGCCCTCAGGATCCTGGTGGAGTCCGCCGGCATCCCGCTCTCGGCGGACTCCTCGTCGGTGCCCTCGGTACCCTCGGTCTTCTCGGCGCCCTTCGGGCCCCGGGAGGTCTTCGGGTCCTGCGCGACCGGGAGCTCCTTCAGCGCCGCTCCGCCCGCCACCCGGCTGTCCCGCATGGCGAGACGCGAATCGTCCCCGGACTCCTTCGCAGACTCCTTCGCGGTCGACTTCGCGGGGGCGTCGGCGGACTCGGCACCGTCCACCGAGTCGGCGGCCACGGCGACCGGGGGCTTGTCGCCGGCAGCACCGTCCTCGCTCTTCACCGCCGCCGCCGAGGACTTCGCGGCCTTCGCGGCCTTCGACACGCTCTCCTGGAAGTCGTCCGGGAGCCGGAGCGCCGTGGTGCGGTTGTCCACCGGCATGCGGAGCATGGTGGTCTTGCTGTCCACATCGCGGACGCTCAGCTGAACCGTCGCACCGCCCCGGCCGGTCTTGGGCGCGGCGTCGGCGTCGGCGTCGGCGTCGGCCTCAGCCTCGGAGTCGGCATCGGTCTCGGACTCGACCTCGGTTGCGGCGCCGGGTCCGCCGGACCCACCGTCAGCCGCCGCACCGCGCTCGGCAACGGCCTTCGCGGTCTTCCCGGCCTTCCCGGCGGACCCGGCGGACCCGGCGGACCCGGCGCCGCTGTCGACCTCGACGTCGGCCTCGGCGGCGGTCTTGGTACCGGACCCGGCAGCGGCCTTGTCGTCGCTCCTGACGCCGTCACCGGCCGCCTTGGCGTCGCTCTTGGCTCCGTCACCAGCACCGGCACCGGCACCGGCACCACTGCCGGCACCGGCCGCCTTGGCATCGGCCGCGCTCCCGGACCCGGCGTCGGCCTCGGCACCGGTCTGCTCGACCGGCCGCTCGGCTGCGGACGCCTCCGCTTCCCCGTCGCTGCGCACCTTGTCGGGGAACTCGCCCACGTAACCCATCCTCCTCGTCCGCACGGCCGCCGCCGCCCGAGCCCGTGCCGACCCGTCAGCGGGCCGACCTTATTTGCTACGGCTTCTCGCCGCGCCTCTGTAGCTGTACAGTCTCCGCCACCGGTGGCCGCTTTGACCGCCGCACCCCGCCCGACCGGCCGTTATTCTCCCCGCCAGGCCCGTCCGCGACCAGTCCGAGTGTCAGACGCGGGGCCTGCGGTGGCCGGTTCCCGCCTGCGCGCCCAAGGTCACGATTCGGAGGCGTACTCGACAAGCCACTGTGAGAGGCGTCACTCTGTCATTCATCCACGCGGGGAGGCTTGGATGGGCAAGAGCCGCAGAACAATTCCCGAGGAACTTTTGCTGCTCGCCTTGGACCCGACCACGGGTACCACGGCGCAGCCGCAGACCCTCGACCTCGGACTCGCCGGGGCACAGCTCGTCGAGCTGTCCCTGGCCGGAAGGATAGTCCCGGACGGGGACCGGATCGCCGTGGTGCTGCCACGGCCGACCGGCGACCCCACCCTGGACCACGCGCTGGAGCTGCTGCGCCGTCGCGGCAGTCCGGTGCGGGCCGCGCACTGGATAGGCGGGCCACGGCTGGGGCTCCGTCAGACGTACCTGGCGCACCTGGAACGGTGCGGCATGGTGACGGCCGTGCCGGGCCAGGTGTGCGGCGTGCTGCCGACGACGCGCTACCAGGCGTCGGACGACTGTACGAACGCCGCCATCAAGCAGCGTCTGGACACCGCCATCCGCACCGGCGTGCCACCGGACCCCAGGACGGCCGCGCTGGCCGCGCTGGCGCACGCCGTCGGCCTGGGGAAGCACCTCTACCCGGGCAACGAGGGAAGGTCCTCGAGGTCACGCCTGCGCGACCTGATCCGCTACGACCCGCTCGGCGGGATGGTCGCGCACGCCGTGATGGACGTGCAGAACGGCCTGCCGGCCCAGGCGAACCGCACCACGGCGAACGGACGGGGCACGGCCCCCGGGCGACCGGCGGTGACGCGAACCGCGGCAGGCGGCCGGAGCGTCGCGGCGCAGGTAGGCGCGCGATGAACGGCGCACGCCGTTAGCGGGATGATCACGCACGTGAGGGGCGGTCCGCCCGGCACTCGACTGCCGGGCGGGCCGCCCTCTCGCCTTTCTCCAGGCAGTGGCGGGCCGCCCGGGCCCCGCCGTGCTTCCGGCACTGTGGCGTGGCCCCGGCACGGCGGCGCTCCCGACGGCCGATCCGCCATTACCGGTTCGGCGCGCCGGGCGCAAGAGGGACGATCCCGATTGAGCGCTTTTCCGATGATCTGTTCTAGTGCGCTCCCGTGAATCCCCGGCGCCGGCCTGAGCCGAGATGACATGCTGCTCCAAGTCAGGGGGGTTGGTACCAATTTCCACAGTGTTCCGAGGTGCGCCGTTCTCGGGCGTGCCAGAGGCCCGGCCGGAGGTCGATGTGTCCGCCAGCATCAATCCCACAGTTCGGCGACGACGGCTCGGCGCCGAACTCCGGCGCCTGCGCGAGCTGAAGGGCATGACGGCCGAGGAGGTGGCCGGGCGCCTGATGGTCTCCCAGTCCAAGATCAGCCGACTGGAGAACGGCCGGCGGAGCATCAGCCAGCGCGACGTCCGCGACCTCTGCGACGTGTACGAGGTGTCCGACGAACGGATCCGGGCCGGACTGATGGAGATGGCCAGGGAGTCCCGGCAGCGCGGCTGGTGGCACGAGTTCGGGGACATCCCCTACAGCGTGTACATCGGGCTGGAGGCCGAGGCCTCCTCGATCCGGGCGTACGAGTCGTCCTTCGTGCCGGGCCTGCTGCAGACCCGCGAGTACGCCGAGGCGGTGGTCGAGGGCACCCAGCCCGACACCGACACCGCCGCGGTCAAGCGCAGGGTGGACGTCCGCCTGAAGCGGCAGAGCCGGATATACGGGGAGAACCAGCTGGCCAGCCTCTGGGTGGTGATAGACGAAGCCGTGCTCTGCCGGGAGGTGGGCAGCCGCGAGGTGATGTCGGACCAGCTCTTCCAGCTGCTCCTGCTGAGCGAGCGGCCGAACATCAACCTCCAGGTGATCCCGTTCCAACACGGCGCGCACCCCGGCATGACCGGGACATTCTCCCTGCTGGAGTTCCCTGAGTCAGCCGATTCCACAGTCGTCTACTTCGAAGGAGTGACGAGCGATCTCTATCTGGAGAAGGACGCCGACGTACGCCGCTATACCAATCTCTACGACCACCTGCGGGCAGCAGCGCTCAGCGTGGCGGACAGCCGGTCCCTGATACAGCACTATGCCGAGAGGTTCAAGAAATGACGAAGACGATGAGCAGCCTGACCTGGCGCAAGAGCAGCCACAGCGGTGGCAACGGCGCCTGCATCGAGATCGCCGTGCCTTCCGAGGCGAGCATCGCCGTTCGTGACTCCAAGGATCCCGAAGGCCCGCAGCTGCACTTCTCCAAGGAGGCCTGGGCCGCCTTCGCCACCGCCGTGGGTTCCGGTGTGTTCGGCGAGGTCTGATCCCTCCCCCGGTCATCCGGTGCCCGTCGCGTCCGCTCGCGGCGGGCACTGCGGCGTAGCCCCGCGGTCAGACCGCCGGGTACCGCTCGGTCCACACCGCCCTTTCTGCGGGCGGCAGTTCGGGACCGTGCAGCTCGGCACCGTGCAGCAGCTCCAGTACGAAGTCGTCGGCCAGCTCCAGGATCGTCCCCCGGCCCTCCAGTTCCGCCAGCAGCCCGGGCGGCAGGGCGCTCTCCCCGTGCAGGACACCGAGCAGGTTGCCGCAGATCGCCCCGGTGGAGTCGCTGTCCCCGGAGTGGTTGACCGCCAGCAGCAGTCCGGACCTCAGATCGTGTGCCACCAGGGCGCAGTAGACCCCTATCGCCAGCGCCTCCTCGGCCACCCAGCCCTCGCCCAGCGACTCCACCCGCTGCGCGGACGGCTCCCCGGCGCGCACGGCGTCCAGCGCGCCGCGCAGGGCGGCGGTGGTCTCCTCGTGCGCCGGGCGCTCGGAGAGCAGGGCCAGCGCCAGGTGCACGCCCTCCTCCAGGGTGCCGCCGCAGGCCGCGGTGTGGACGATCACTGCGAGCGCTCCGGCGGAGAGGTAGCCGGTGGGGTGGCCGTGCGTGAGCACCGAGCACTCCACCGCCAGCTGGAAGACGAGTGCGGGCTCCCAGGCCACCAGCAGGCCGAACGGCGCGGCGCGCATCACCGTGCCGCAGCCCTTGGAGTGCGGGTTGCGCGGGGCCTCCACGGTGCCGAGCCGCTCGGCGTCGGGACCGGTCAGACCGCTCAGGCAGGCCTGCCCCGGGGCCCGCTGGGCGTACAGCCACTCCTGGCGGCCCAGCCAGCCGAGGCCGGGGTTGCGCTCGTCCGGGCCCCAGGCGCTCTGGGTGGCCGCCCAGCGCAGGTAGGCGCGGTGGACGTCGGTGGGCGGGTGCCAGGAGCCGCCGTCGCGGCTGACGTGCGCCCGGATCAGGCCGTCCAGGGTGAAGAGCACCATCTGGGTGTCGTCGGTGACCGCTCCGCGCCGCCCGTACGCGGGCACGTACCCGGTCACGCCCTCCGGCCCGTGGGCGGCGCGGATCTTCTCCAGCGAGTCGAACTCGACACCCGCGCCGAGTGCGTCACCGATCGCCCCGCCGAGCAGGCAGCCCCGGACGCGGCTGCGGAAGTCCTGTTGCTGCGCGCGTGACCACAGTGGCAACACGGGTCGGCACCTTTCGTCGGCCGTCCGGGCCGCGGGCCCGGGATGGAGGATCCGTACACCTGAGACAGCCTCAAGCGCCCCCGCACTGTAGTCGAATACAGCATCGATCCGGCCTGTCGGTGCGAACACCGGTCCGTCGACGAATTGTTGCCGCCGCGCCACCGGAAGGCCCCTGGAGGACGGCCTCGGCCTGGACCGGAGCACGCTCCGCGACCTGCGACGCGACCTGCTGACCTGCTGACCCCGGCCGAGCCGGACGGCCGCGGCCGGGGCTGCCCGAGGGGGCGCGGTCCCGCGCCCCCCGAGGGCTCACTCCAGGACCGGGAGCAGCTCCGGCAGGTGGCCGTCGGAGGCCAGCGCGGCGGCGCGGCGTCCGGCGGGGACCTCGCCGTAGGTGGTGGTGCGCTGGCGGGAGGGACGGCCGACCGCCTCGGCGATGGCCTCCAGGTCGCGGATCGACTTGTAACTGCCGTACGCGGAACCGGCCATCCGGGAGATGGTCTCCTCCATCAGCGTGCCGCCGAGGTCGTTGGCCCCGGAGCGGAGCATCTCCGCTGCGCCCTCCGCCCCCAGCTTCACCCAGCTGGTCTGGATGTTGGGGATGTACGGGTGCAGCAGCAGCCGGGCCATCGCCGTCACCGCACGGTTGTCCCGCATCGTCGGGCCGGGCCGGGAGACGCCCGCCAGGTAGACCGGCGCGTTGGTGTGGATGAACGGCAGGGTGACGAACTCGGTGAACCCGCCCGTGCCGCCTGCCCGGAGGGAGCGCTGCTGCATCCCGGCGAGCAGCCGCAGGTGGCCCAGCCAGTGCTTGGGGGTGTCCACGTGCCCGTACATCATCGTGGAGGACGACCGGATGCCCAGTTCGTGGGCGGTGCCGACCACCTCGACCCAGGTGGCGGCGGGCAGTTTGCCCTTGGTGAGCACCCAGCGGACCTCGTCGTCGAGGATCTCGGCGGCCGTGCCCGGGATGGTGTCCAGGCCGGCCTCCTTGGCCTGCTGGAGCCAGTCGCGGATCGAGAGGCCGGTCCTGCTGGCGCCGTTGACGACCTCCATCGGCGAGAAGGCGTGCACGTGGATGCCCGGCACCCGCTCCTTCACCGCCCGCGCGATGTCGAAGTACGCGGTGCCCGGCAGGTCGGGGTGGATACCGCCCTGCATGCAGACCTCGGTCGCCCCGACCTGCCACGCCTGCTCGGCCCGGTCGGCGACCTGCTCCAGCGAGAGGGTGTACGCGTCGGCGTCGGTGCGGCGCTGCGCGAAGGCGCAGAACCGGCAGCCGGTGTAGCAGACGTTGGTGAAGTTGATGTTCCTGGTGACGCAGTAGGTGACCTCCTCGCCGACCACCGAGCGGCGCAGGTCGTCGGCGATCCGGCAGAGCGCGTCCAGGGCGGGCCCCTCGGCCTGGAAGAGCGCCAGCGCCTGGTCGTCGGTGAGCCGGGTCGGGTCGTCGGCGGCGACCGCCAGCGCCTCCCGCACGTCACCGCTCAGCCGCTCCACGGGCGTTGCGGCGACCTGCTCGCGCAGTGCCTGCCAGTCGCCGTACACGTCCTCGAAGTCCGCACGGCGGTCCCCGGTGCGGCCCTCGGTGTCGATGGTGCGGTGCAGGTCGGTGCGGCCGGAGGAGGCGGGCAGGTCCTCGGGCTCCTGCCAGGGCAGGCCGACCGGGTCGACGTCCGGGCGGGCCAGGCCGGTGTCCGGGTCGGCGAGCGCCGTGATGTGCGGCAGGATGCGCGGGTCCAGCCAGGGTTCGCCGTGCACCACGTACTCGGGGTGGACGGCGAGCCGCTCGCGCAGCTCGAAGCCCTGCGCGGCGGTGCGGCGGGCCAGTTCGTCGATGTGCGGCCAGGGCCGCTCGGGGTTGACGTGGTCCGGCGTCAGCGGCGACACCCCGCCCCAGTCGTCGATGCCCGCGCCGATGATCAGCTCGTACTCGCTGTCCACCAGGTTCGGCGGCGCCTGGACGCGCGCGGACGGGCCGAGGACCAGGCGGGTGACCGCGATCGCCGCGGCCAGCTCCTCCAGCTCGGCGTCGGGCATCGCCCGCATCGCGGTGTCCGGCTTGGCCCGGAAGTTCTGGATGATCACTTCCTGGATGCCGTGGTACTGCCGGGCGATCCGGCGGATCGCGAACAGTGCGTCCGCCCGCTCCTCGTACGTCTCGCCGATGCCGATCAGCACACCGGTGGTGAACGGGACCGAGCTGCGGCCGGCGTCCTCCAGCACCCGCAGCCGGACGGCCGGCTCCTTGTCCGGCGAGCCGTGGTGCGGGCCGCCGGGCTCCGACCAGAGCCGGGTGGCGGTGGTCTCCAGCATCATGCCCATCGACGCCGCGACCGGCTTGAGCCGCTGGAACTCGGTCCAGCTCACCACCCCGGGGTTGAGGTGCGGCAGCAGCCCGGTCTCCTCCAGCACCCGGATCGACATCGCCCGCAGGTAGGACTGGGTGTCGTCGTAGCCGTGCGCGTCCAGCCACTCGCGGGCCTCGGGCCAGCGGTCCTCCGGGCGGTCGCCGAGCGTGAACAGGGCCTCCTTGCAGCCCAGTGCCGCGCCCTTGCGGGCGATGTCCAGCACCTCGTCGGGCGACAGGTACATCCCGTGCCCAGACTTGCGCAGCTTGCCGGGCACGGTGACGAAGGTGCAGTAGTGGCACCGGTCCCGGCAGAGCCGGGTGAGCGGGATGAAGACGCTCTTGGAGTACGTGATGGTCCCGGGCCGGCCGGCCTCGGCCAGGCCCGCGTCCCGGACCCGGGCCGCGGTGGAACAGAGCGCTCGCAGATCCTCGCCGCGGGCCTGGAGCAGCACCGCCGCTTCGGCGACGTCCAGGGTGACACCGTCCCGGGCGCGGCGCAGTGCGCGGCGCATCGAGGTGACGGTCGGTGAGGAGTGCGGGGCGTCGGTTGCGGCCATGGGGCGACGATACCCAGCTTTCCTCCGTTCGGCGGACACGACCCTGATAAGGACTCAGGGTCGCTTGCACCGAGGGATGTACACGGATCTGGCCCTGTAGAGCGATGCCCCGGGCGCCCGTCGAGGTCTCTAATGGAGGGCAGAGACAGATGAGGGCTACGGAGGGGTTGGACATGGTGGAGCAGGACTTCGCGTACCGGCCGCGTCGCCGGACCGCGGTGCGTGCGCTGGTTCCGGTCGGCGTCATAGCGGTCGCGGCGACCGGGATCGGTCTGGTGCCCGCGCTGGCGAGCGACTCCGGGCCGAGCCTGCCGTCGCTGACGGCGGAGCAGCTGGTGGCGAAGGCTCTCGGGTCCGACACCCAGTCGCTGTCGGGCACGGTGCAGGTGTCGGCGGATCTCGGCGTGCCCGCGCAGCTGCTGGGCATGGCCGACGGGGCCCTGGGCGGTGCCGCGCACGGCGGCGGCGGGCGGGGCGAGGCCGACCCGACGGCCAAGCTGACCGAGCTGCTCGGCGGCGAGCACACCCTGCAGGTCGCGGTGGACGGTCCGGACCGCCAGCGGGTCGGCCTGATCGAGAACCTGGCCGGCTACGAGCTGGTGCGCAACGGCGACCAGGTCTGGGCCTGGGACAGCTCCAGCAACCAGGCGATGCACCTGACGGCCCCGAAGGACGCGGGCCGGCCCGGCACGGCGCAGCACGATCCGGCCCGGCACGCCGAGGCTCCGCTCACCGGTGCCCCGACCACCCCGCAGGAGGCGGCGAAGCTGTTCCTGGGCCAGAGCGCCGCGACCACCTCGGTCACGGTGGACGGCACGGCGACGGTGGCCGGGCAGAAGGCGTACCAGCTGAGCGTGAAGCCCAAGCAGTCCGGCTCCACCATCGGTGAGGTGCGGATCTCGGTCGACGCCGACAACGGCGTGCCGCTCGCGGTGCTGGTGAAGTCGGTGGACGGCGCCAAGGTGCTGGACGTGCACTTCAGCTCGGTGTCCTTCGCCAAGCCCGACGCCAAGACCTTCGACTTCAAGGCCCCGAAGGGCGCGAAGGTGACGGAGCACCCGGCGGCCGACGCGGCCGGGCAGCACCACCCGTCCGGCGCCGCGCCGCAGAACGGCGCGAAGGCCGGCGCGAAGGGCGGGGCGGACGGCGTCAACGTCGTCGGTGCGGGCTGGACGTCGGTGCTGAGCGCCAAGCTGCCCAGCGCACCGGCCCCGGCCTCCGACAGCGCCTCCGCGCACGGTGGCAAGCACGGCCGGACCGCGTTCCCGCAGGACCCGGTGGCCCTCGCCAAGTCGTTCGGCAAGCCGGTCAAGGGCGGCTCGCTGATCAGCACCAAGGTGCTGAACGTGCTGGTCACCGACGACGGCCGGGTCTTCGCCGGCGCCGTGACCCTGCCGGTGCTGCAGAGCGCTGCCGGGGTGAAGTAGTGACGACTGCTCCCGACACGGAGCAGGCACGGGGTCGGGTCGCCGCTGTCGGCCCGACCCCCGCCGCCGCTCCGGACGACGTGATCCGCACCAGCGGGCTGACCAAGCGCTTCCGGGGCGGCCAGCTGGCGGTGGACGGGCTGGATCTGACGGTGCCCCGGGGCAGCGTCTTCGGCTTCCTCGGGCCGAACGGCTCCGGCAAGACGACGACCATCCGGATGCTGATGGGCCTGATCGCACCCTCCTCCGGTGTCGCCACGGTGCTCGGCGCACCGATGCCGCAGTCGGTGGGCGCGGTGCTCCCCCGGGTCGGCGCACTGATCGAGGGCCCGGCCCTGTACGGCTTCCTGTCCGGGCGGGACAACCTGGCCCGGTTCGACGCGGCCGACCCGACCTCCGATTCGCGCACCCGGGCGCGCCGGGTCACCGAGGCCCTGGACCGGGTCGGCCTGACGGCGGCGGCGGGCAAGAAGGCGCGGGCGTACTCGCTCGGCATGAAGCAGCGCCTCGGTCTGGCCTCGGCCCTGCTGCAGCCGCGCGAGCTGCTGGTGCTGGACGAGCCGACCAACGGCCTGGACCCGCAGGGCATGCGGGAGATCCGCGCACTGGTCCGCGAGGTCGCGGCCGAGGGCACCACGGTCTTCCTCTCCTCGCACCTGCTGGACGAGATCGAGCAGGTCTGCACGCACGCCGCGGTGATGTCCAAGGGCCGGCTGGTGGTGCAGGGCACCGTGGCCGAGCTGGCCAGCCGCGCGCAGGGCCGGCTCGTGGTCCGCACACCGGACGTCGCGGCGGCGAGGGACGTGCTGGTGCAGCACCGGGTGACCGACCTGCGGACGGACGAGGCGCGGCTGGACGGCCTCGCCACGGCGGTCGACGAGGAGTCACTGCCGAGACTCTGCGCGGCGCTGGTCTCGGCCGGGGTGCGGGTGCACGGCTTCGGTGTGGAGCGCGGCACGCTGGAGGACGCCTTCGTGGCGCTGACCGGGGAGGGTTTCGATGTCGCAGGCTGAGGTGTCACCGGCCGAGGTCTCGGGGAGCAAGGTCTCGAAGGCCGGGGTCCCGGAGGCCGAGGTCCCGGAGGCCGAGGTCCCGGAGGCCGGGGCGCTGCGGGCGGCCGCGCAGCCGCCGTCGACGACGGCTGCGGCCCCGGCGTCGGCGGCCGTCGGCGCGGGTCCCAGGAGGCAGACCGCGGCGGGCTTCGCGGCGCTGTTCCGCAACGAGCTCTGGCTCACCTTCCGCCGGACCAGGACGATCGCGCTGCTCGGCATCCTCGCGATGCTGCCGGTGCTGATCGGTGTGGTGGTGAAGCTCCAGACCGACGACGCCTCGCACGGCGGGGGTCCGGCCTTCATCGCCCAGGTGTCGCAGAACGGCCTCTTCCTGGTGTTCACGGCGCTGGCCCTGGCGCTGCCGATCTTCCTGCCGATGACGGTGGGCGTGGTGGCCGGCGACTCGATCGCCGGCGAGGCCGCGACCGGCACGCTGCGCTACCTGCTGGTCGCCCCGGCCGGGCGGACCAGGCTGCTGGCGGCCAAGTTCACCGCCGGGCTGGTGTTCTGCCTGGCCGCGACCATGGCCGTGGTGCTGGCGGCGGTGGCGACGGGTGCCGCGCTCTTCCCGCTCGGCGACGTCACCCTGCTGTCCGGCGACACCATCGGGCTCGGCGAGGCGGTGGTGCGCGCCGTGCTGGTGGCGGGCGTGGTGGCGCTGTCGCTGTCCGGCCTGGTGGCCATCGGGCTGTTCATCTCGACGCTGACCGGCAGCGGGATCGCCGCGATGGCGACCACCGTCGGCCTGGTGATCACGGTGCAGATCCTGGACACCTTCCCGCAGCTGCACACGATCCAGCCGTACCTCTTCACCCACCAGTGGCTGAGCTTCGGCGACCTGCTGCGCCAACCGATGCACTGGGACAACGTGCTGCAGAACCTCGGCCTGCAGGCGCTCTACGTCGCGGTCTTCGGCTCGGCCGCCTGGGCCCGGTTCACCAGCCGGGACGTCACGGCCTGACGGCGACCCGGGTGGCCCCGGCCACCCGGGAGGCGGCCACCGCGCAGGCCAGCAGCGGCAGCTGGGCCGGGGAGATCAGGAAGAGCGGCGACCAGTCCGGGCAGACCAGCCGGACACCGGCCGTCAGACCGTAGAGCCTGGCCCGGTGCGAGCCCCTGAGCTCCACCCGGTCCAGCCGGTAGGGCGGCTTCAGGATCAGCGCCGGACGCCCCTGCCGCCGCCACTGGATGGCCAGCGGGCTGCCGCCCGCACCGGAGCTGAGCAGCAGCTCGCCGCTCTCGGCCGCATCCAGTTCGCGCCGTACGGCTGGCACCCGTACGGTCCTGCCTGCGGCGAGTGCGGCACGCTGGAACTGCCTGGCGAACTGCCCCGTGAGCTGGACCATCGCAACCCCTCCTGCTACCCCTTCGCGGGGACGGGTACGGCTTCCGGACGTTGGTAGCCGGACGTTAGCAGGAGACAGGCGTGCTTGAAGAGACCCCAAAGGACGTGTTCACACGGAGGAGTCCATGTCACCACGGCGTGTGACGCTCCGGCGGCATCGGACGGCGGCCCGGACGGCGGCCGGGGCGACGCCCTGGACGGCGGCCCGGACCGGTCCGCCCGGCGCCGGTTCCGGGGCCTGCGGACGACCGGTCAGCTGCTACTGACCGCGGTCCGCGGTTCGACGGCCGGTTCGACGGCCGGTTCGACGGCCGGGGCCGGGGCGGCGGCCTGAGGCTGGGCGGTGTCGACCGCGACGGGCACGGAGACCGGCGGCACCACGGCCTGCCGGGCCCTCCGCAGCTGGCGCAACGCGTCGAAGGTGAGCACCGCGAGCGCCACCCAGACCAGCGCGAAGCCCGCCCAGCGGGCCGGGGGCATCGACTCGTGGAAGACCGTCACCCCGAGCAGGAACTGGAACACCGGCGCCAGGTACTGGAGCAGTCCGAGCGTGGTGAGCGGCACCCGCTGGGCGGCCGCGCCGAAGCAGAGCAGCGGGATCGCGGTCACCATGCCGCTGAGCATCAGCAGCCCCGTGTGCCCCCAGCCGTAGCCGGCCCCGGTGTGTCCGAGGGTGCTCTTCCCCTGCACGGTGAGGTAGACCAGGTAGGCCGCCGCGAGCGGGAACATCACGGCGCTCTCCACCGCGAAGCTCTCCAGGCCGCCGAGCCCGACCAGCTTCTTGAGCAGTCCGTACGTGGCGAAGCTCAGTGCCAGGACGAGCGCGATCCACGGCGGACGCCCGTAGGCCACGGTGAGCACGACGACCGCCGCCGCCCCGATGCCGACCGCCGCCCACTGCACGGAGCGCAGCCGCTCGCGCAGGGCCAGGACGCCGAAGGCGATGGTGACCAGGGGGTTGATGAAGTAGCCGAGGCTGGTCTCCACGACGTGCCCGGAGTTCACTCCCCAGATGTAGACACCCCAGTTGACCGAGATGAACGCGGCAGCCGTCACCGAGAGCGCCAGCCTCCGCGGCTGGGCCAGCAGCGGCCGGATCCAGGACCAGCGGCGCTGCACCAGCAGGATCAGCAGGACCGCCACCAGTGACCAGGTCATCCGGTTGGCGAGGATCTCCGCGGCTCCGCTGGGCTCCAGCAGCGGCCAGAAGAGCGGGAACGTCCCCCATATCCCGTACGCGGCGAAGCCGAGCCAGAATCCCCGGCCGGCCTCCTGCTGGGTTCCCTCTGCCATGACCGGCCTGCCCTCCACGCGCGCTTGTACCCGCGCCGACGGTAGCGGGTGGAGGAGCGGCCTGTCATCTCCGTTTCCACATTTTGGTCATGACATTGCCCTGGACAGGTCGACGCCCGCTCGCCGGGGCGCCCCGGCGGGCGGGCGCAGCGGTCAGAGCGCAGCGGCGAGGGTCTCGGTGAACGGGGTGGTGGGACGGCCGATCAGCTTGGACAGGTCGCCCTGGTTGCGAGCGAGCTCACCGCGGGCGATGCCCGCGTCGACGTCGACCAGGATCCGGGCGAAGCCCTCGGGGAGCCCGGCGCCGACCAGCGCGGCCCGGTGCTCCTCGGGCGTGACGTTCCGGTAGACCACCGGCTTGCCCGAGCGGGCCGCGAGCTCGGCCGCATACTCGGAGAAGCTCCAGGCGACGTCGCCGCTCAGCTCGTACACCCGCCCCTCGTGACCCTCGCCGGTGAGCACGGCGACCGCCGCGTCCGCGTAGTCCCGGCGGGCGGCGGTGGCGATCCGGCCGTCGTGGCTGCTGCCGAGGACGACACCGCGCTCGGCGGTGCCGACCGCGTCGGCGGTGTAGTTCTCGGTGTACCAGCCGTTGCGCAGGAAGACGAAGGGCAGACCGGACTCGCGGATCACCGCCTCGGTGGCCTTGTGCTCGTCGGCCAGCGCGAACCCGGCCTCGTCGCCGCCCAGGACACCGGTGTAGGCGAGCAGGGAGACGCCGGCCGTCGCGGCCGCTTCCACCACGGCGCGGTGCTGCGGGATCCGGGAGCCGACCTCACTGCCGGAGATCAGCAGCACCCGGTCCCCGGCGGCGAAGGCCCCGGCCAGGGTCTCGGGCCTGCCGTAGTCGACCACGCGGACGTCCACGCCCTGCGCGGCCCACTCGGCGGCCTTCTCGGCGGAGCGGACGGCCACCGCCAGCTCGCCCGCCGGGATCCTGTCCAACAGGCCGGCGACGACGAGGCGGCCGAGCTGTCCGGTGGCACCGGTGACGACGATCATTTTTCTGCTCCCTGGGACATCGGGCGTTCCTGCTTGCCCACTCACCCTAGGAACAGCACTAACCTTTCGAAAGTACCCACTTTGAAGTATGGTACTGATATGGAGGTAAGTACCGAACCCACCCTGCTGGACCGTGCGGCGGACGTGACCGACCGGATGTGCCCGTCACGCGGCGTCCTGGAGCACGTCACCAGTCGCTGGGGCGTGCTGGCGCTGATCGCACTCACCGAGCGCGACTACCGGTTCAGCGAGCTGCGCCGCCGGGTCTCCGGCGTGAGCGAGAAGATGCTCGCGCAGACCCTGCAGACCCTGGAGCGGGACGGCTTCGTGCTGCGCGAGGCGCACCCGGTGATCCCGCCCCGGGTCGACTACAGCCTGACCCCGCTCGGACGCCAGGCCGCCGCGCTGGTGTCCGAGCTGGCGCACTGGGTCGAACGGCAGCTGCCCGAGGTGCAGAACGCCCGCGCGGCGTACGACTCCCGGCGCTGACCCGGGTGCGGCGTGGCCGGCCCGGTTGGCCCCGTTCGCCCCGCCGGCCAGGCCGGCCATCCGGCCGACCACCGGCCGACGTCCGGCCGACCCGGCTCTGCCGGTTGCGGCTCATCGGCAGTTCACCGACCCGGGGAACGAGAGGTGGTGACGGGTCGGCGCCCAACGGCTGCGACCGGCCCGCGTGAGCCCCGGGAGGGCACCGTGTGCGCGGACGAGACCTGTCGGCACCACAGCACCGCAACCGATCAGTTGGGGCGCCGGCGGTTGCTCCGGGCCGGGCTGGCCGTCGGGGCGGGTGCGGCGATCACACTCGCGCCGACCGCCTTCGCGGCCGCCGCCGAGGGCGAGCGCACCCGGGTGATCACCGGGCATCTCCCCACCGGAGCAGCGGACTTCGTCCACCTGCCGGTCGAAGTCCCCCCGGGCGTGCGGGAGATCGCCGTGTCGTACGGCTACGACCGGCCCGTCGTGCCGCCGGGGACTCCCGGCAACTCCTGTGACATCGGGATCTTCGACGAGCGCGGCACCGGTCTCGGCGGGCCCGGATTCCGGGGCTGGTCCGGCGGGTTCCGGACCTCGTTCGCGATCAGCCGGGGCGCGGCGACCCCGGGCTATCTGCCGGGGCCGGTCCGGCCCGGGACCTGGCACGTGGTGCTGGGCCCGTACCAGGTCGCACCGCAGGGACTGGACTACCGGGTCGAGGTGACGCTCCGGTTCGGCGATCCGGGACCGGAGTTCACCCCTTCGTACCCGCCCGAGCGGGCACGCGGGCGCGGGCGGGCCTGGTACCGGGGCGACTGCCACCTGCACACCGTCCACTCCGACGGGCGCCGCCTCCTGGCGGAGGTGGCCGCGGGCGCGCGGGCGGCCGGGCTCGACTTCATCGTCTCCACCGACCACAACACCCCGTCCTCGCACGGCGCGTGGGGCCCGCTGGCCGGTCCGGACCTGCTGGTCGTCACCGGCGAGGAGGTCACCACCCGCAACGGCCACTGGCTCGCGCTGGGCACCGGCCCCGGGGAGTGGGTCGACTGGCGCTACCGCGCCCGGGAGGACGCGCACCCGCGCTTCGTCCGGCAGGTGCACCGCTCCGGCGGCCTGGTGGTGCCCGCCCACCCGTACTGCCCGTACATCGCCTGCCAGTGGAAGTTCGGCTACGAGGGTGCGGACGCGGTCGAGGTCTGGAACGGCCCGTGGACGTACGACGACGAGTCCGCCGTCGACAGCTGGGACTCCCGCCTCGCCGAGGCCCTCCGGCACGGCGGCCGGTGGCTGCCCGCCATGGGCAACAGCGACGCGCACAGCGAGCCGCAGGTCATCGGCCTGCCGCAGAACGTGGTGCTGGCGGCGGACCTGACCCGGGCGGACGTCCTCGACGGACTGCGGGCCGGGCGCAGCTGGATCGCCGAGTCGTCCGCCGTCGAGCTGGACTTCACCGCCACCGGGCAAGGCCGGCGGGCGGGCATCGGGGAGCGGCTGTCCGTCCCGGCCGACGCACCGGTGGACGTCAGGCTCGCCGTCGTCGGCGTTCCCGGCGGGACGGTCCGACTCCTCACCGACGAGGGGCAGTTGCACCAGGAGTCACTGCCCGCCTCCGACCGTGGAACCGTCGTCTGGCGGACCACCGCCGCACTGGCTGCCTACGTCCGGGCGGAGGTCCGCCACCCCAGGGCGGACGGCACTCCGGGGCAGGGCAACAGCATGGGCCCGGACCTCCCGTGGGGTCCGATGGCGGCCCTGACCAACCCGATCCTGCTGGGCGTCCACTAGGACCTGCCCGAGGGCCCGTCCCCGACACCGCCCGGCAGGGGGAGTCCGAGGACGGGCCCGGGCGCCCGGGGAACGGCGCGACCGGTCCGCACCTCCGCAGCGGGCCGGCCCGCGGTTCCCCGCTCCCGCCGGTTCACCCGGCGGCCCACCGGAGGGTCATCCGACCGTCCAGGTGTCCTGGCCGGCCAGCAGGCCGGCCAGGTCGCCCTCGCCCTTGGCCGCGACGGCCTGGTCGAGCTGGTCGGCCATCAGGGTGTCGTACACCGGCCGCCGGACGTCCCGCAGGACGCCGATCGGCGTGTGGTGCAGGGTGTCCGCGTCGGCGATCCGGGTGAGCGCGAACGCCCGTGCGGCGCTGGGGTGGTGGGAGTCGTGCACCAGTACCTCGGACCGGTTGGCCTCGGTGACCTCGGCGACCCGCAACTCGCCGTCCGGCCCCCGGAAGACGCCCTGGCCGGCGAAGAGCATCGGCTGCCCGTCCTCAAGACGGATCAGCGCCTCGTCCCGGGTGCCCGGGTCCTTGAGCACCTCGAAGGCGCCGTCGTTGAAGATGTTGCAGTTCTGGTAGATCTCCACCAGCGCCGTGCCCTCGTGCTCGGCGGCGGCCCGCAGCACGGACTGCAGGTGCTGCCGGTCGGAGTCGATGGTGCGGGCGACGAAGGTGGCCTCGGCCCCGACGGCCAGCGAGAGCGGGTTGAACGGGGCGTCCAGCGAGCCCATCGGCGTGGACTTGGTGATCTTGCCGACCTCGCTGGTGGGCGAGTACTGGCCCTTGGTGAGCCCGTAGATCCGGTTGTTGAACAGCAGGATCTTCAGGTTGACGTTGCGGCGCAGCGCGTGGATCAGGTGGTTGCCGCCGATCGAGAGCGCGTCGCCGTCCCCGGTGACCACCCAGACGCTCAGATCGGGCCGGGAGGCGGCGAGACCGGTGGCGATCGCCGGAGCGCGGCCGTGGATGGAGTGCACGCCGTAGGTGTTCATGTAGTACGGGAAACGGGAGGAGCAGCCGATGCCGGAGACGAAGACGGTGTTCTCTCTGCGGATTCCGAGCTCGGGCATGAAGGACTGGACGGCGGCCAGAATGGCGTAGTCGCCACAGCCCGGGCACCAGCGGACCTCCTGGTCCGTCTTGAAGTCCTTGGCGCTCTGCGGCGATTCGGCCTTCGGCACCAGCTCCAGCGAACGGAAGCGCGGGCCGGCGGCCGCGCCGCGGGGACGGTCGGCGGCCGCGCCGCGGGCCTCAGCCATGGTTCTCCTCCAGCGTTCCGATCGCCGCGAACAGCACATCCGCCAACTGGGCCGCCTTGAAGGGCAGTCCGCGCACCTGGTTGTAGGACTGGGCGTCCACCAGGTACCTGGCGCGCAACAGCAGGGCCAGCTGACCCAGGTTCATCTCGGGCACCACCACCCGGTCGTACGCCTTCAGCACCGCACCGAGGTTGGCGGGGAAGGGGTTCAGGTGCCGCAGGTGCGCCTGGGCGACCCTGCCGCCGTCGGCCCGTACCCGCCGGACGGCCGCCGTGATCGGGCCGTAGGTCGATCCCCAGCCGAGCACCAGCACCCGGGCCGCCCCGCTCGGGTCGTCAACCGCGAGCTCCGGCACGGTGATTCCGTCGATCTTGGCCTGGCGGGTGCGCACCATGAGGTCGTGGTTGGCCGGGTCGTAGGAGATGTTCCCGCTGCCGTCCTGCTTCTCGATGCCGCCGATCCGGTGTTCGAGACCGGGGGTGCCGGGGACGGCCCAGGGGCGGGCCAGGGTCTGCGGGTCGCGCTTGTACGGCCAGAAGACCTCGCTGCCGTCCTCCAGGGTGTGGTTCGGACCGGAGGCGAACTCGACCCGGAGGTCGGGGAGTTCGTCGACCTCCGGGATCCGCCACGGCTCGGAGCCGTTGGCCAGGTAGCCGTCGGAGAGCAGCATCACCGGGGTTCGGTAGGCGACCGCGATCCTGGCCGCCTCCAGGGCGGCGTCGAAGCAGTCGGCCGGGGTCGCGGGGGCCACGATCGGTACCGGCGCCTCGCCGTTGCGGCCGAACATCGCCTGCAGCAGGTCGGCCTGCTCGGTCTTGGTCGGCAGTCCGGTGGACGGGCCGCCGCGCTGGATGTCCACCACCAGCAGCGGCAGTTCGAGCGACACCGCGAGCCCGACGGTCTCCGACTTGAGCGCCACACCGGGGCCCGAGGTGGTGGTCACCCCGAGGGCGCCGCCGAAGGCGGCACCGAGCGCGGCGCCGATCCCGGCGATCTCGTCCTCGGCCTGGAAGGTGCGCACGCCGAAGTTCTTGTGGCGGCTCAGCTCGTGCAGGATGTCCGAGGCCGGGGTGATCGGGTACGAGCCGAGGAACAGCGGCAGTCCGGAGCGCTTCGCGGCGGCGATCAGGCCGTAGGAGAGGGCGAGGTTGCCGGAGATGTTGCGGTACGTGCCGGCGGGCAGCCTGGCGGGCGGGATCTCGTACGAGACGGCGAAGCTCTCGGTGGTCTCGCCGAAGTTCCAGCCGGCCCGGAAGGCCCTGATGTTGGCCTCGGCGATGTCGGGCTTCTTGGCGAACTTCTGGCGCAGGAAGCGCTCCGTGCCGTGGGTGGGCCGGTGGTACATCCAGGAGAGCAGGCCGAGGGCGAACATGTTCTTCGCCCGTTCGGCGTCCTTGCGGGCGAGGCCGCTCTCCTTCAGGGCCTCCAGCGTCAGCGTGGTCAGCGGCACCTTGTGCAGGTGGTAGGCCGAGAGCGAGCCGTCGGCGAGCGGGTCCGCCGGGTAACCGACCTTCGCCAGTGCGCGCTTGGTGAACTCGTCGGTGTTGACGATGATCTCCGCGCCGCGCGGCAGGTCGGGCAGGTTGGCCTTGAGGGCGGCCGGGTTCATGGCCACCAGGACGTTCGGGGCGTCGCCCGGGGTCAGGATGTCGTGGTCGGCGAAGTGCAGCTGGAAACTGGAGACGCCCGGCAGGGTCCCGGCGGGTGCCCGGATCTCGGCCGGGAAGTTCGGCAGTGTGGAGAGGTCGTTGCCGAACGAGGCGGTCTCGGAGGTGAAACGGTCACCGGTGAGCTGCATGCCGTCACCCGAGTCACCGGCGAACCGGATGATCACCCGGTCCAGCCGCCGGATCGGCTTGGCGGGACGCGACCGCCCGGTCGAGGGCGGGGGCGCCGCCCCCTGGCCTTCTCCGTCCGAGCCGCCGACTGCCTGTGACTGATCAACCTGGCTGGTCACTACCGCGGACCTCCTCGTGAGCACCAGCCGCGGGCGTGAGCCGTGTGCCCCGTCCGCCTGGTGCACCAAAGGCATCCTAAGCTCGCCTGCGTTGACCGGGCCGTAACTCGTGAATGTACGGCGCCGACTTGGCGAAGCCCGCCGCTCGGCCGCTCCCGCCCGGAATTCGCATGGTCGGTTCCCGCCGGGACGACCTGCCTTCAAGATCGAGACTACTCTTCCGGAGCGGGTTCCTCAGCTGTTGAGGTAGGTCAGCACGGCCAGGACCCGGCGGTGGTCCTCGGGGCTCTGCGCCAGGCCCAGCTTCTGGAAGATGTTGCTGACGTGCTTCTCGACGGCACCGTCGGAGACCACCAGCTGCTTGGCCACCGCCGCGTTGGTGCGGCCCTCGGCCATCAGGCCGAGCACCTCGCGCTCGCGCGGGGTCAGGCCCTCCAGGACGTCGCTCCTGCGGCTGCGGCTCAGCAGCTGCTGCACCACCTCCGGGTCCAGCGCCGTCCCGCCGCCCGCCACCCGGACCACGGCGTCCACGAACTCGCGGACCTCGGCCACCCGGTCCTTCAGCAGGTAGCCGACGCCCCGGGTCGAACCGGCCAGGAGCTCGCCGGCGTAGCGCTCCTCGACGTACTGCGAGAGCACCAGGACGCCCAGGTCCGGGTACAGGCCGCGGAGGGTCACACAGGCGCGGACGCCCTCGTCGGTGTGGGTCGGGGGCATCCGGACGTCCGCGACCACCACGTCGGGCAGGGCGTTCCCGGCGGCCAGCCCCTGGACCGTGCGCAGCAGCGACTCGCCGTCCCCGACGCCCGCCACGACCTCCAGACCGCGGTCGGTGAGCAGGCGGGTCAGGCCCTCCCGCAGGAGTACCGAGTCCTCGGCGATGACGACGCGCAGCATGCGGTTAAGCCCTTCGAGCTCGGGTTCTCCAGGAGCGCGGGAAGCCGCGCGCCGCGGAGGGCTTCGGGGTTCGGACGGGGTCGGCGGGCAGGTCGCGCCCCGTCCCCGGGGGCGGGCCGCCCCGGCCCGCGGTGACCAAAACCGTACGGGAGGGCCTGTCCGGTCCGCGCGGCTGCCGCCCGCCGGGGGCTTCGCCCCCGAACGGCCGACACGGCTACACGGTGCGGACGGCGACCATGTCGCAGAGGCCCTCCAGGGCGTCCTTGGCCGGGCAGGCCGGGAGGGGGGCCAGCAGCGCGCGGGCCTCCTCGGCGTAGCGCAGGGTCTCGCGGTGGGCGCGCTCCAGCGCGGGGTGGCGGCGGAGCAGGCCCAGGGCCTCGGCGTGCAGCTCGTCGTCCCCGGCGAGGTCGAGGGTGAGGAGCTCGCGCAGGCGCACGTCCGAGGGGTCGGCCGGGTCCACGGGGGTCTGCTGGAGCAGCAGGACCGGCAGGGTGGGCACGCCCTCGCGCAGGTCGGTGCCGGGGGTCTTGCCGGACTCGTCCGCGTCGCTGGCGATGTCGAGGACGTCGTCGGCGAGCTGGAAGGCGATGCCCATCTTCTCGCCGTACTGGGTGAGGATGTCGACGATCCAGGACTCGGCACCGGCCATCAGCGCGCCGAACCGGCAGGAGACGGCGACCAGCGAGCCGGTCTTGCCCGCGAGGACGTCCAGGTAGTGCTGGAGCGGGTCGTCCTCGGGACGGGGGCCCGCAGTCTCCAGGATCTGGCCGGTGACGAGCCGTTCGAAGGCGTCGGCCTGGATCCGGACGGCCTCGGGGCCGAGCTCCGCGAGCACCTGCGAGGCCCGGGAGAAGAGGAAGTCGCCGGTGAGGATGGCCACCGAGTTGTCCCAGCGGGTGTTGGCGCTGGGGACGCCCCGGCGGACGGGGGCCTCGTCCATGACGTCGTCGTGGTAGAGCGTGGCCAGGTGGGTCAGCTCGACGACCACGGCGGAGGTGACCACGCCGGTCGCGGCCGGGTCGCCGAACTGCGCGGCGAGCATGACCAGCAGGGGCCTGAAGCGCTTGCCGCCGGCCTGGATCAGGTGACTGGCGGTGATCGTGATGAGTGGTACGTCGCTCTTGACCGTCTCGGTCAGTGCGTGTTCCACGGCGTCCATGCCGGCCTGGACGTCGCGGGTCAGATCGCGGTCCTGCACGGTCAGCCCGAAGGGCCCCACGACGGTCACGAAGACCACTCCTGTCCCTGGTCGATCTAGCGGCCTGGTCCCTGAGTGCCGCCGCTGGCCTACAAGGAGGGTATCCGGTCGCGAGTGGATCACTGCACGGGCATGGGCCTCTCCTGCCTGGTGGCGGCCGAGGAGAGCGGGTCCGGGGCCCGCGGCGCTGCGCCGTGGACCCCGGACGGGTGGTGCGTCAGAAGGTGTGGAGCTGACGGACGGAGCGTTAACGGACGAACAACGACGCCTTGCCCGCGAGGTCCAGGAAGTACTGCGGGGCGAGGCCGAGGACCAGCGTCACCAGGACGCCGAGGCCGATCGCGGTGGCGGTCATCGGGCTGGGCACGGCCACGGCGGGGCCACCGGCCTGCGGGTCGGAGAAGAACATCAGCACGATGACGCGGATGTAGAAGAAGGCCGCGACCGCCGAGCTCAGCACACCGACAATCACCAGCGGGGTCGCCCCGCCCGCCGCCGCGGCCTGGAAGACCGCGAACTTCCCGGTGAAACCGCTGGTCAGCGGGATGCCGGCGAAGGCCAGCAGGAAGAGTGCGAAGACCGCCGCCACCAGCGGCGAGCGCCGCCCGAGCCCGGCCCAGCTGGACAGGTGGGTGGCCTCGCCCTTGGAGTCGCGGACCAGGGTCACCACGGCGAAGGCGCCGAGGGTGACGAAGGAGTACGCGAGCAGGTAGAAGAGCACCGCGCCCAGGCCCTGCCGGTTGGTGGCGATCACGCCGGTGAGGATGAACCCGGCGTGCGCGATCGAGGAGTACGCCAGCAGCCGCTTCACGTCCTGCTGGGTGACGGCCAGGATCGCGCCGACCACCATGGTGAGGATCGCCACACCCCACATGACGGGCCGCCAGTCCCACTTCAGGCCGGGGAAGGCCACGTAGAACAGGCGCAGGAAAGCGCCGAAGGCCGCCGTCTTGGTGGCCGCCGCCATGAAGCCGGTGACCGGGGTCGGCGCGCCCTGGTAGACGTCCGGGGTCCAGGAGTGGAACGGCACCGCGCCGACCTTGAAGAGCAGGCCGACCGAGATCATCGCCAGGCCGGTCAGCAGCAGCACGTCGTTCTGGGTGGTGACCGCCAGCGCCGGGGTGACGGGGGCGACCCCTGACACCACGTCGGCGATGTCGCCGAGCTGGACACTGCCCGCGTAGCCGTACAGCAGCGCGACGCCGAACAGGAAGAACGCCGAGGCGAACGCGCCGAGCAGGAAGTACTTGACCGCCGCCTCCTGGGAGAGCAGCCGGCGGCGGCGGGCCAGGGCGCAGAGCAGGTAGAGCGGGAGGGAGAAGACCTCCAGCGCCACGAACATGGTCAACAGGTCGTTGGCGGCCGGGAAGAGCAGCATGCCGCCGACCGCGAACAGGGTGAGCGGGAAGACCTCGGTGGTGGTGAACCCGGCCGTGGTCGCCTGCCGCTCCTGCTCACCGCCGGGTACCGCGGCGCCCTGGGCGGCGAAGGCGTCCACGCCGTGCCCGTTCAGTCGCGGCTCCAGGCGGCGCTCGGCGTACATCAGCACGGCGACCACCGCGGACAGCAGGATCACGCCCTGCAGGAAGAGCGCCGGACCGTCGATGGCGACCGCGCCCATCGCCAGCAGGCCCGACTTGGTGGTGGCGTGTCCCTGGGCGGCGAGCACCACCACGGCGGCGAAGGAGCCGCCGAGCGCGAGCAGGGCGACGGCGACCTGGGTGCCGTACCGGTAGCGGCGGGGCAGGAAGGCCTCGACCAGGACGCCCACGATCGCGGCGCCGAAGACCACCAGCATCGGGGAGAGCTGGCCGTACTCGACGTGCGGGGCGGGGATGCTCGGGCTGTTGCCGCCGGCGGCGGCAAGCAGGTGGCTCATTCGTGCTCACCTCCGGTGGTGGCGGCGACCGGGTGGGCGGGCGCCGGGTCGGTCTGGTGGACCTGGGAGAGCGTGGCGTTCACCGCCGGGTTGACGAGATCGGTGAGCGGCTTGGGGTAGACGCCGAGGAACAGGGTCAGCGCCACCAGCGGTGCCACCACCAGGACTTCGCGCACCCTGAGGTCGGCCATGCCCTCGACCCCGGCCTTGACCGGGCCCGTCATGGTGCGCTGGTAGAGCAGCAGCGCGTACAGGGCGGCGAGCACGATGCCGAAGGTGGCGATGACGCCGACCGCCGGGTACCTGGCGAACGTGCCGACCAGGACGAGGAACTCGCTGACGAAGGGGGCGAGCCCCGGCAGCGACAGCGTCGCCAGGCCGCCGATCAGGAAGGTTCCGGCCAGCACCGGGGCGACCTTCTGCACTCCGCCGAAGTCGGCGATCAGCCGCGAGCCCCGACGGGAGATCAGGAAGCCGGCGACCAGCATCCACGCGGCGGTGGAGATGCCGTGGTTGACCATGTAGAGGGTGGCGCCGGACTGGCCCTGGCTGGTGAAGGCGAAGATGCCCATGATGATGAAGCCGAAGTGCGAGATCGAGGCGTACGCCACCAGCCGCTTGATGTCCTTCTGGCCGACCGCCAGCAGTGCGCCGTAGACGATCCCGATCAGCGAGAGCACCAGGATGTACGGGCCGAAGGTGCGGGAGGCGTCCGGGAACAGGCCGAGGCAGAAGCGCAGCATCGCGAAGGTGCCGACCTTGTCGACGACCGCCGTGATCAGTACGGCCGTTCCGGCGGTGGACTCGCCCATCGCGTTCGGCAGCCAGGTGTGCAGCGGCCAGAGCGGGGCCTTCACGGCGAAGGCGAAGAAGAAGCCCAGGAAGAGCATCTTCTCGGCGGTCGGGTCGATCACCAGCCTGCCGTCGGCGATCGCGCCGGTGAGGGTCGGCAGGTCGAAGGTGGCCAGGCCCTGGTCCTGCGCGATCACGTACAGGCCGATCACGGCGGCCAGCATGACCAGCCCGCCGAGCAGGTTGTAGAGCAGGAACTTCACTGCCGCGTAGGAGCGTTGGGCGGCGGAGTCCGGGCCGCCCGCACGGTCGCCGAAGCCGCCGATCAGGAAGTACATCGGGATCAGCATGGCTTCGAAGAAGACGTAGAAGACGAAGATGTCGGTCGCCAGGAAGGAGACCAGCACCATCGCCTCGACGGCCAGCACCAGGGCGAAGAAACCCTGGGTGCGGCGGACGTTCTCGAAGGTTCCGTCGGGGCCCTGGACCGGGTCCGCGTCGTGCCAGGAGGCCAGCATCACGATCGGCACCAGCACCGCGGTGAGCAGCGCGAGGACCGCGCCGATGCCGTCCGCCCCGAGCGAGAAGTCGATCCCGAACGAGCGGATCCAGGTGTGGGACTCGGTGAGCTGGTAGCGCGCCCCGCCGGTGTCGAGGCTCGCGGCGACGACGACGGTCAGCGCCAGGGTCGCCGCCGAGACGGCCAGCGCGACCCCCTTGCTGGCGCGGCGGCGGGCCTCGGAGGACCCGGCCGGCAGTGCGGCGGTGAGCACCGCGCCGGCGGCCGGGACGGCGCAGGTCGCGGTCAGCAGGTAGCTCATGGCCGTCCCTCCCGAAATGTGTAGGGCCCGGCGGGCGGGCGAGTCACAGTCGTCATCAGACGGACCTCATCAGGAGAGTGGTGGCGGCCAGCAGCAGTGCGCCGCCGAACATCGAGAGCGCGTACGAGCGGGCGAACCCGGTCTGGATCCGGCGCAGGCGGCCGGAGATGCCGCCGATGGTGGCGGCCAGGCCGTTCACGAGGCCGTCCACGGCCTTGCTGTCCAGGTAGACCAGCGAGGCGGTGAGTCCGGCGCCGGGGCGGACCAGGACGGCGTGGTTGAAGTCGTCCTGGAGCAGGTCGCGGCGGGCCGCCCGGGTGAGCGGCGAGCCGACCGGCGCCGTGACCGGGACCGGCGAGCGCCCGTACATCAGGTAGGCGAGGCCGACGCCCGCCAGCATGCACACGGTGGTGAGCAGGGTGACGGTGAGCGGCTGGAGCGGCGAGTCGCCCTCGGAGTGGCCGGTGACCGGCTCCAGCCAGTGCAGGAAGGAGCTGTTGAGGGTGAACAGTCCGCCGGCGAAGACCGAGCCGAAGGCCAGCAGGATCATCGGCAGGGTCATGGTGGCCGGGGACTCGTGCGGGTGCGGCTCCTCGCCGGTCTGCGCCGAGGGCTGCCAGCGCTTCTCCCCGAAGAAGGTCAGCAGCATCACCCGGGTCATGTAGAACGCGGTGACGGCGGCGCCGACGAGCGCGCAGAGGCCGAGGATCCAGCCCTCGGTGCCGCCCTTGGCGAAGGCCGCCTCGATGATCTTGTCCTTGGAGAAGAACCCGGACAGGCCGGGGAAGCCGATGATCGCCAGGTAGCCGAGGCCGAAGGTGACGAAGGTGATCGGCATGTACTTCCGCAGGCCGCCGTAGTGACGCATGTTCACCTCGTCGTCCATGCCGTGCATGACCGACCCGGCGCCGAGGAACAGTCCGGCCTTGAAGAAGCCGTGGGTGACCAGGTGCATGATGGCGAAGGCGTAACCGATCGGGCCGAGCCCGGCCGCCAGCACCATGTAGCCGATCTGCGACATGGTCGATCCGGCCAGCGCCTTCTTGATGTCGTCCTTCGCGCAACCGACGACCGCACCGAAGAGCAGCGTCACCGTGCCCACCACCACCACGGCGGTCTGGGCGTCGGGGGCCAGGTTGAAGACGGCACCCGACCTGGTGATCAGGTAGACCCCGGCGGTGACCATGGTGGCCGCGTGGATCAGGGCCGAGACCGGGGTCGGGCCCTCCATCGCGTCACCGAGCCAGGACTGCAGCGGCACCTGGGCCGACTTGCCGCAGGCCGCGAGCAGCAGCATCAGCGCGATGGCGGTCAGCTTGCCCTCGCTCGCCTGCTGCGCCCCGCCGAGGACGGGACCGAAGGCGAAGCTGCCGAACTCGGTGAACATCAGCATGATCGCGATCGACAGGCCCATGTCGCCGACCCGGTTGACGATGAACGCCTTCTTGGCGGCCGTCGCGGCACTCGGCTTGTGCTGCCAGAAGCCGATCAGCAGGTACGAGGCGAGCCCGACGCCCTCCCAGCCGACGTACAGCAGCAGGTAGTTGTCGGCCAGCACGAGCAGCAGCATCGCCGCCAGGAAGAGGTTGAGGTAGCCGAAGAAGCGGCGGCGGCGCTCGTCGTGGGCCATGTAGCCCACCGAGTAGAGGTGGATCAGGGTGCCGACACCCGTGATCAACAGGACGAAGGTGACGGACAGTTGGTCGAGCTGGAAGGAGACGTCGGCCTGGAAGCCGTTCACCGGGATCCAGCTGAACAGGTGCTGGTGCACCGCCCGTTGTCCGGTCGGGCGGCCCAGCATGTCCGAGAACAGCAGGACGCCGAGGACGAAGGAGAGCGCGGCGGCCAGCGTGCCGAGCCAGTGCCCGAGGCGGTCGAGGTACCGCCCGCCGAGCAGCAGCAGGGCGGCACCGGCCAGCGGAGCCGCGACCAGCAGCGGAATGAGAGAGTTCACGGGTGAGGCCCTCCGCCTACAGCTTCATCAGGTTGCTGTCGTCGACCGAAGCGGAGTGCCTGGTCCGGAAGATGCTGACGATGATGGCGAGGCCGACCACGACCTCGGCCGCCGCGACCACCATGGTGAAGAAGGCGATCACCTGGCCGTCCAGGTTGCCGTGCATCCGGGAGAAGGTGACCAGGGCCAGGTTGGACGCGTTCAGCATCAGCTCGACGCACATGAACAGCACGATGGCGTTCCGCCGGATCAGCACGCCGGACGCACCGATGGTGAACAACAGGGCGGCGAGATAGAGGTAGTTGACGGGATTCACGTCTCGTCCTCCGCCTTCTTCGGTTCCTTCGTCGGTACGGTCTCCAGCGCCTTGCGCGGCCCGGTGACCGGCGGCCGGGCGGACGGGGGCCGGCCCAGCCAGTCGGCGGTGGTGGACTCCAGCTCGGCCATCCGCCGGAGCATCTCCCGGCTGACGTCGCGGATCTGCCCGCGCTCGCGCAGGGTCCCCATCACGGAGTCCTCGGCGACGGTGCCGTCCGGCAGCAGGGCCGGGACGTCCACCGCGTTGTGCCGGGCGTACACGCCGGGGGCGGGCAGCGGCGGCAGCTGGATGTTGTCCCTGACCCGCTGGGCCGCCAGCTCGCGCTGGGTGCTCGGGGCCTTCACGTGCTCGCGGTGGGTCAGCACCATGGCGCCGACCGCGGCGGTGATCAGCAGAGCGCCGGTGACCTCGAACGCCCAGACGTACTTGGTGAACAGCAGCCGTGCCAACCCCTGCACGTTGCCCTCGGCGTTGGCCTCGGCCAGCCCAGTGAAGTGCCCCAGCTTCGCGTTGGCGATGCCGGCGACCAGCAGCACGCCGAAGCCGAGTCCGCAGAGCGCGGCGGCGATCCGCTGGCCCTTCAGCTGTTCCTTCAGGGAATCCGCGGAGGTGACACCGACCAGCATCACCACGAACAGGAAGAGCATCATGATCGCGCCGGTGTAGACGACGATCTGCACCACGCCGAGGAACACCGCACCCTGGGCCAGGTAGCAGACGGCCAGCGCCAGCATGGTGGCCGCCAGGCAGAGCGCGCTGTGCACGGCCTTCCTCATCAGCAGCATGCCCAGCGCACCGCCGACCGCGACCACGGCCAGCACCCAGAACTGGACGGCCTCTCCGGTGGAGGTCATGACTGCACCTCCTTGTCCCGGGCCGTGCGCTCCTGCTGCACCGTGCCCGGCGCGGCGGCGGTGATCTCGCC
Organism: Kitasatospora sp. NPDC056138; assembly: GCF_042264695.1. Lineage (NCBI taxonomy): Bacteria > Bacillati > Actinomycetota > Actinomycetes > Kitasatosporales > Streptomycetaceae > Kitasatospora > Kitasatospora sp. NPDC056138. The sequence goes on from NZ_JBHJVK010000009.1 coordinate 112,852, forward strand.
CCGGTAGTACGCACCCTCGTCGGTGCCTGGGTAGATCGCGTGCGGGGTGTCGACCATGCCCTCGGTGAGGCCGGCCAGCAGCTGTTCCTTGGTGAAGATCAGGTCGGCCCGCGAGGAGTCCGCCAGCTCGTACTCGTTGGTCATGGTGAGCGCCCGGGTCGGGCAGGCCTCGATGCACAGCCCGCACAGGATGCAGCGGGCGTAGTTGATCTGGTACACCGCGCCGTAGCGCTCACCGGGCGAGTAGCGCTCCTCCTCCCGGTTGTCCGCGCCCTCGACGTAGATCGCGTCGGCCGGGCAGGCCCAGGCGCAGAGTTCGCAGCCGACGCACTTCTCCAGGCCGTCCGGGTGCCGGTTCAGCTGGTGGCGGCCGTGGAAGCGCGGAGCGGTGGGCTTCTTCTGCTCCGGGTACTGCTCGGTCAGCCGCTTCTTGAACATGGCCTTGAAGGTCACGCCGAAGCCTGCGGCCGGTCCAAGGATCGAGGGCCCGGTCGTCTCTTCAGGCCCGGTGGTCTTCTCGTCCGACATCTCGGTTCAGCTCCCCTCGGAATGGTCGGGCCCGTTGAGGGCGTCCTGGAGTTGCGGGGCCCGGCTGCGCCGACGCGGTACGGGCGGGAGCTGCTGGCCGGGCATCGGCGGCACGGGGTAGCCGCCGGCCGTCGGGTCGAACTCTCCCCGGGCCTGTGCGCCCTCCTCGGGCTCCGGCGGGCGCCGGAAGAAGTCACGCGCCAGCGCGAGCAGCAGGACCGCCCCGATCGGCGCGCCGACGTACAGCACCACCTGGCCGAAGTCGTAGCCCACATTGCGCAGCGCCCGGACGCTGGCCACCATCACCAGCCAGGCCAGCGAGACCGGGATCAGCACCTTCCAGCCCAGCTTCATGAACTGGTCGTACCGGAGCCTCGGCAGGGTGGCGCGCAGCCAGATGAAAAAGAACAGCAGCAGCTGGATCTTGACGATGATCCACAGCATCGGCCACCAGCCGTGGTTCGCCCCGGCCCAGAAGGTGGAGACCGGCCACGGCGCCCGCCAGCCGCCCAGGAAGAGCGTGGCGGCGACGGCCGAGACGGTGACCATGTTGACGTACTCCGCCAGCATGAACATCGCGAACTTCAGTGAGGAGTACTCGGTGTTGAAGCCGCCGACCAGCTCGCCCTCGGCCTCCGGGAGGTCGAAGGGGGCGCGGTTGGTCTCACCGACCATCGCGATGACGTAGACGATGAACGAGACCGGCAGCAGCACCGCGAACCAGGTCGGCTGCTGGGAGGCGACGATCTCCGAGGTCGACATCGAGCCCGAGTAGATGAACACCGCCGCGAAGGACAGACCCATCGCGATCTCGTAACTCACCATCTGGGCCGCCGAGCGCAGACCGCCGAGCAGCGGGTACGTCGAGCCCGAGGACCAACCCGCCAGCACGATCCCGTAGATGCCGACCGAGGCCACTGCCAGGATGTAGAGCAGGGCGATCGGCAGGTCGGTGAGCTGCATCGGCGTCCGGGTGCCGAAGATGGACACCTGGTCGTCGGCCGGGCCGAACGGGATCACCGCGAAGGCCATGAACGCCGGGATCGCGCTGACGATCGGCGCCAGCACGTAGACGACCTTGTCGGCGTTCTTGACGACCAGGTCCTCCTTCAGCGCCAGTTTGACGCCGTCGGCCAGCGACTGGAGCGTGCCCCAGGGACCGTGCCGGTTGGGGCCGATCCGCAGCTGCATCCAGGCGACGACCTTGCGCTCCCCGACGATCGCGACCAGCACCGTGACCAGCAGGAAGGCGAAGCAGAACACCGCCTTCAGCAGCACCAGCCACCACGGGTCGCGACCGAAGAAGCCGAGCGTCTCGTACGCGGAAAGCATCATGATTCCTCCGCAGCGACTGCCGCGTCGGCCGGCTGGGCCGAGTCGGCCGCGGCGATCGTGACCAGGTGGCCGACCGTGGTGCCCAGCGTCCGGTGGGCACCGCCCGGGGTGGAGTTGAGCGGCAGCCAGACCGTGCGGTCGGGCATCGCCGCGGTGATCTCCAGCGGCAGGATCAGCGAACCCGCGGGACCGGTGACCCGGACGGCCCGGCGCGCGCCGATCTCCTCGGCGGTGGCCGCCGAGAGCCGGACCACGGCCGGGTGCCGGGTGCCCGCCAGGTTCTCGTCGCCCTGCTGGAGCGTGCCGTTGTCGAGCAGCAGCCGGTGCCCGGCGAGCACCGCCTGCCCGGTGGCCGGGCGCGGCAGCGGGGCCGGGTGCGCGGCGGGTGCGGCCGGGCGGTCGCCCGTCCAGGGCGCGAAGCGGTCCAGCTCCAGCCGGGCCGCCCGGACGTCCGGCAGGCCCAGCGGCCGGCCGATCGCGTCCGCCAGCATGTTCAGCACCCTGACGTCGGAGAAGGCCTGACCGCTCATCAGCTGGTCGGGCTTGAGCGCGGCCTCGAACATCCGCACCCGGCCCTCCCAGTCCAGGAAGGTCCCGGCCTTCTCGGCCACCGCGGCCACCGGCAGCACCACGTCGGCCCGCTCGGTGACCGCGGACGGCCGCAGCTCCAGCGACACCACGAACGGCACCCGGGCCAGCGCCTCCTCGGCGAGCACCGGATCGGCCAGGTCGTCCAGGCCGACGCCGCCGACCAGCAGCGCGTCCAGGTCCCCGCGAGCGGCGGCGGCCAGGATCTGGTCGGTGTCCCGCCCCGGGCGGGCCGGGAGTTCGGCGAGGCCCCAGACGGCAGCGGCGTCGAGACGGGCGGCCGGGACGGCCACCGGACGCCCGCCGGGCAGCAGCCCGGGCAGCGCACCGGCCTCCAGGGCACCCCGCTCCCCCGCCCGGCGCGGCACCCAGGCCGGCCGGGCGCCGGTGACCTGCGCGAGCCGCAGCACGGCGGTCAGCCCGCCGGGCACGGCCGCCAGCCGCTCACCGACCAGGATCACCGCGCCCGGGCCGCGCAGCGCGTCGGCGGCGCGGCCCGCGTCGTCGGTGAGCACCGAGTCCCCGGCCAGCGCGGCCAGCCACTCGGCCTCGGTCCCCGGGGCGGCGGGCAGCAGCGCGCCGCGCAGCTTGGCCAGGCCCCGGGAGGCGTGCGAGGCGATCGAGAAGACCTGGAGTCCGCCGGCGCGGTTGGCCTTCCGCAGCCGCAGGAAGACGATCGGCGACTCCTCCTCGGCCTCCAGGCCGACCAGCAGGACCGCGGGGGCGGCCTCGAGTGCCGCGTACGACAGCCCGGTTCCGTCGAGGTCGACCCCGTGGCCGGCCACCGCCGCCGCCAGGAAGTCCGCCTCCTCACCGCTGTGCGGGCGGGAGCGGAAGTCCACGTCGTTGGTGCCCAGCGCCACCCGGGCGAACTTGGCGTAGCCGTACGCGTCCTCGACCGTCACCCGGCCGCCGGTGAGCACCGCGGCCCGTGCGCCGCGCAGGCCCTCGGCGGCGCGGGCGAGCGCCTCCGGCCAGCCGGCCGGCACGAGCGCGCCGTCGGCCGCGCGCACCAGGGGGGTGGTGATCCGGTCCCGCGACTGCGCGTAGCGGAAGGCGAACCGGCCCTTGTCGCAGTTCCATTCCTCGTTCACCTCGGGCTCGTCGCCCGCCAGTCGGCGCAGCACCTTGCCCCTGCGGTGGTCGGTGCGCTGCGCGCAGCCGGACGAGCAGTGCTCGCAGACGCTCGGCGAGGAGACCAGGTCGAACGGCCGGGAGCGGAACCGGTAGGCCGCCGAGGTCAGCGCACCGACCGGGCAGATCTGGATGGTGTTGCCGGAGAAGTACGACGCGAACTCGTCCCCCTCTCCCACGCCGACCTGCTCCAGCGCGCCGCGCTCCAGCAGCTCGATGAACGGGTCACCGGCGATCTGCTGGGAGAAGCGGGTGCAGCGGGCGCAGAGCACGCAGCGCTCCCGGTCCAGCAGCACCTGGCTGCTCAGCGGGACCGGCTTCGGGTAGGTGCGCTTCATCCCCTCGAAGCGGGAGTCCGCCTGGCCGTTGGACATCGCCTGGTTCTGCAGCGGACACTCGCCACCCTTGTCGCAGACCGGGCAGTCCAGCGGGTGGTTGATCAGCAGCAGCTCCATCACGCCGCGCTGCGCCTTCTCAGCGACCGGCGAGCTGACCTGGGTGCGGACCACCATGCCCTCCGCCACCGGAATGGTGCAGGAGGCGACCGGCTTGCGCTGGCCCTCGATCTCGACGATGCACTGGCGGCAGGCACCGGCCGGGTCCAGCAGCGGGTGGTCGCAGAAGCGCGGGATCTGGGTGCCGATCTGTTCGGCGGCGCGGATCACCAGGGTCCCCTTGGGAACCCTGACCTCGACGCCGTCGACGGTGAGCGTGACGAGGTCGGTGGACCCCGCGGCGGGGCCGCCGGTCGTCGCAGCGGTGGTAGCGGTCACGCGTGCACCTCCCTCTCGGTGGCGGACGGGTGGGTGTGGGGCCGGTCGGCCCAGACGGTGGCGGCGGCCGGGTCGAAGGGGCAGCGCCGCTCGGCGAGGTGCTGCTCGTACTCGGCGCGGAAGTACTGGAGCGAGGAGGCGATCGGGCTGGCGGCGCCGTCGCCCAGGGCGCAGAAGGACTTGCCGTTGATGTTGTCGGCGATGTCGAGGAGCTTCTCCAGGTCGCCGTCGACGCCCTGGCCCGCCTCGATCCGCTTGAGCAACTGGACCAGCCAGTACGTCCCTTCGCGGCACGGGGTGCACTTGCCGCAGGACTCGTGGGCGTAGAACTCGGTCCAGCGGGTGACCGCCCGGACCACGCAGGTGGTCTCGTCGAAGACCTGCAGCGCCTTGGTGCCGAGCATCGAGCCCGCCGCGCCGACGCCCTCGTAGTCGAGCGGGACGTCCAGGTGCTCGTCGGTGAACATCGGCGTCGAGGAGCCGCCCGGGGTCCAGAACTTGAGCCGGTGCCCGGCCCGTACCCCGCCGCTGACCTCCAGCAGCTGGCGCAGCGTGATGCCGAGCGGCGCCTCGTACTGACCGGGGTTGGTGACGTGCCCGGAGAGCGAGTAGAGCGTGAAGCCGGGCGACTTCTCGGTGCCGAGCGCCTTGAACCAGTCCTTGCCGCGCACCAGGATCGGCGGCACCGAGGCGATCGACTCGACGTTGTTGACCACCGTCGGGCAGGCGTAGAGGCCGGCGACGGCCGGGAACGGCGGCCGCAGGCGCGGCTGGCCCCGGCGGCCCTCCAGCGAGTCCAGCAGAGCCGTCTCCTCGCCGCAGATGTACGCTCCGGCGCCCGCGTGCACGGTGATGTCCAGGTCGGTCCCGGAGCCGAGGATGTTCCGGCCCAGGTACCCGGCGTCGTACGCCTCGGCCACGGCCGCGTGCAGCCGGCGCAGGACGGGGACGACCTCGCCGCGCAGGTAGATGAAGGCGTGGTCGCAGCGGATCGCGTACGAGGCGATGATCATGCCCTCGATCAGCGAGTGCGGGTTGGCGAAGAGCAGCGGGATGTCCTTGCAGGTGCCCGGCTCGGACTCGTCGGCGTTGACCACCAGGTAGTGCGGCTTGCCGTCATTCTGCGGGATGAACTGCCACTTCATGCCGGTCGGGAAGCCGGCGCCGCCGCGGCCGCGCAGCCCCGAGTCCTTGACCAGGGCGATCACGTCGTCCGGTGGCATGGCCAGGGCGGCCCGCAGGCCCCGGTAGCCGTCGTGGCGGCGGTAGGTGGCCAGGCTGTAGGGACGCGCGTCGTCCCAGCAGGCCGAGAGTACCGGTGAGAGAAGCTTCTCGGCCGGCTCCACGGAGGTCATCACGCGTCCGTCCCTTCGTGCCGGGGGGAGACCACCTTGGTCCCCGAAGTACCGGGCAGCGCCTCGCCCCTGGCGAGCCTCAGCCCCGCCAGCGAGGGCGCACCGCCCGCGCCGGACTCGTCCACCGCGCCGTCCCGCTCGTCGGGGAAGCCGGCCAGCATGCGCGCGGTCTCCTTGAAGCTGCACAGCCGGGCGCCCCGGGTCGGCCGCACCTCGCCGCCCTCGCGCAGCCGGTCCACCAGCTGCCGTGCGCTCTCGGGGGTCTGGTTGTCGAAGAACTCCCAGTTGACCATCACCACGGGGGCGTAGTCGCAGGCCGCGTTGCACTCGATGTGCTCGATCGAGACCGCGCCGTCCTCGGTGGTCTCGTTGTTCTCGATCCCGAGGTGCTGCTTGAGTTCGGCGAAGATCTGGTCGCCGCCGAGCACCGCGCAGAGCGTGTTGGTGCACACGCCGACGTGGTACGTCCCCGCCGGGCGGCGCCGGTACATCGTGTAGAAGGTGGCGACCGCGGCGACCTCGGCGGTGGTGAGCTCCAGCTGCTCGGCGCAGAACCGGATCCCGGTCGCGCTGACGTAGCCCTCCTCGGCCTGCACCAGGTGCAGCAGCGGCAGCAGGGCGGAGCGGGCGACGGGGTAGCGGGCGATCAGCTCGCGCGCGTCCGCCGCCAGCCGGTCGTGCACCTGCGGCGGGTACGGCCTGGCCGGCAGCGCCGGCAGTCCGAGTTCGACACTGCCTTGAGAGTTGCTCACCGGTCCACGCCTCCCATCACCGGGTCGATCCCGGCCACCGCGATGATCACGTCGGCCACCTGGCCGCCCTCGCACATCGCCGCCATCGACTGCAGGTTGGTGAACGAGGGGTCGCGGAAGTGGACGCGGTACGGCCGTGTGCCGCCGTCGCTCACCATCTGCACCCCGAGCTCGCCCTTGGACGACTCGACCGCCGCGTACGCCTGTCCGACCGGGACCCTGAAGCCCTCCGTCACCAGCTTGAAGTGGTGGATCAGGGCCTCCATCGAAGTCCCCATGATCTTGCGGATGTGGTCCAGCGAGTTGCCCATCCCGTCCGGCCCGACGGCCAGTTGGGCGGGCCAGGCGATCTTCTTGTCGGCGACCATCACCGGGCCGGGCCGCAGCCGGTCCAGGCACTGCTCGACGATCCGCAGCGACTGCCTCATCTCCTCCAGGCGGATCAGGAACCGCCCGAAGGAGTCGCAGGAGTCCGCGACCGCGACCTCGAAGTCGTAGTTCTCGTAGCCGCAGTAGGGGTCGGCCTTGCGCAGGTCGTGCGGCAGGCCGGTGGCCCGCAGGACCGGTCCGGTGGCACCGAGTGCGAGGCAGCCGGGCAGGTCCAGGAAACCGACGTTCATCAGGCGGGCCCTGAACACCGGGTTACCGGTGGCGAGTTTGTCGTACTCGTGCAGCCGCGTGCGCAGCAGCTTGACCGCCTCGCGGATCTGGTCGACGGCTCCGGGCGGCAGGTCCTGGGCGACGCCGCCGGGACGGACGTACGCGTGGTTCATCCGCAGGCCGGTGACCAGCTCGAAGACGTCCAGCACGACCTCGCGGTCCCGGAAGCCGTAGACCATCAGGGTGGTGGCACCCATCTCCATGCCACCGGTGGCCAGGCAGACCAGGTGCGAGGAGATCCGGTTCAGCTCCATCATCAACACCCGGATGACATCGGCCCGTTCGGGGATGTCACCGGTGATGCCGAGCAGCTTCTCGACGGCCAGGCAGTACGCGGTCTCGTTGAACAGCGGGGTCAGGTAGTCCATCCGGGTCACGAAGGTGGTGCCCTGGACCCAGTTGCGGAACTCCAGGTTCTTCTCGATGCCGGTGTGCAGGTAGCCGATGCCGCAGCGGGCCTCCTTCACCGTCTCGCCGTCGATCTCCAGGATCAGCCGCAACACCCCGTGGGTGGACGGGTGCTGGGGACCCATGTTGACGATGATGCGCTCGTCGTCGGCGCGCGCCGCGGCCTCGACCACCTCGCCCCAGTCGCCACCGGTGACGGTGAAGACCCGGCCCTCGGTGGTCTCCCGGGCCGCTGCCTCGTACTCGGCCCCGTGCTCAGATTGGATTGGCATCAGCTGTACGACCTCCGCTGGTCGGGCGCCGGGATCTGGGCGCCCTTGTACTCGACGGGGATGCCGCCGAGCGGGTAGTCCTTGCGCTGCGGGTGGCCCTGCCAGTCGTCCGGCATCATGATCCGGGTCAGTGCCGGATGCCCCTCGAAGACCAGGCCGAAGAAGTCGTACGTCTCGCGCTCGTGCCAGTCGTTGGTCGGGTAGACGCTGACCACGGACGGGATCCGCGGGTCGGCGTCCGGGGCACTGACCTCCAGCCGCAGCAGGCGGCCGTGGGTGATCGACCGCAGCTGGTACACCGCGTGCAGCTCGCGCCCGCTGTCGTGCGGGTAGTGCACCCCGCTCACGCCGAGGCAGAGCTCGTAGCGCAGCGCCGGGTCGTCGCGCAGGGTGCGGACGGCCTTCAGCAGGTGCTCCCGGGCGATGTGGAAGGTGAGTTCGGCCCGGTCCACGACGGTCTTCTCGATCACCGCCGCCGGATCGAGCCCCTGCTCCTCCAGCGCGCCCTCGAACTCGTCGGCCACCTCGTCGAAGCCGTGCCCGTACGGGCGGCTGCTCGCGGGCGGCAGCGCGATCGGGGCGGTCAGCCCGCCGAAGCCGGAGGTGTCACCGGTGCCGCTGGTGCCGAACATGCCCTGCCGCCGGCCGATCACCTCGACCGGGAGTTCCGTGCGGGTGGCGGGGACGTGCTCCTCGGGGGTCCCGCTCATCGCAGCAGCCCCCGCATCTCGCTCGTCGGGGTGGCGTGCAGGGCGATCTCCTCGGCCTGCTCCTCGGCGCGGAGCCGGTGCACCCCGAGCTTCTCGTGCCGGATCTTGTCGTGCAGTTTGAGGATCGCGTCCATCAGCATCTCCGGGCGGGGCGGACAGCCCGGCAGGTAGATGTCCACGGGGACGATGTGGTCGACGCCCTGGACGATCGCGTAGTTGTTGAACATCCCGCCCGAGGAGGCGCAGACGCCCATCGAGATGACCCACTTCGGATTGGCCATCTGGTCGTACACCTGGCGCAGCACCGGGGCCATCTTCTGACTCACCCGCCCGGCCACGATCATCAGATCGGCCTGCCGGGGCGAACCCCGGAAGACCTCCATGCCGAACCGGGCCAGGTCGTAGCGGCCGGCTCCGGTGGTCATCATCTCGATCGCGCAGCAGGCCAGTCCGAAGGTGGCCGGGAAGAGCGAGGCTTTGCGCACCCACCCCGCCGCGGTCTCCACACTGGTGAGCAGAAAGCCGCCCGGCAGCTTCTCCTCGATACCCATCAGATCCCTCTCAGTCTTCTCAAGTCCGGTGGCTTGTCCCCCCGTTCACAAACGGGGTCGGGTCAGTCCCACTCCAGACCGCCGCGCCGCCAGACGTAGGCGTACGCGACGAAGACGGTGGCGATGAACAGGAGCATCTCGACCAGCCCGAAGATCCCCAGGGCGTCGAAGCTGACCGCCCACGGGTAGAGGAAGACGATCTCGATGTCGAAGACGATGAAGAGCATCGCCGTCAGGTAGTACTTGATCGGGAACCGGCCGCCGCCCACCGGCTGCGGGGTCGGTTCGATGCCGCACTCGTACGCCTCCAACTTGGCCCGGTTGTAGCGCTTGGGGCCGGTCAGCGAGGCCATCACGACGGAACCGACCGCGAACGCCGCGGCGATGGCACCGAGTACGAGGATCGGCGCGTAGGCATTCATAGCCCCCGCTCCCTCCGTCCAGTCGTCCTTGACTGCAGATCGGAAACGACGGGTCACGCTCTGGTGAACCCGCGATCCGGTTCCCGGGATCCACCTCATGTGAGGCAGTTCACAAAGCCCGGATCCAGCGCATCCTATGCCCGTCGGCTTGTGATCTGCGACACGCAGTTCCCGACGATCTTTGTGATCTACGCCACCAGACAAACGACCGCCAAGGCGATCAAGGCACGATTCATCAACGCAACGAAGGCAAATGGACACATTCCGTCGCATTCTTCTGTGAAGCGACTGGTCAGAGGCATCCGCCTATATCAATGATGCTGCTTCCACCGCAAATTCCGCGGCTTCATGTTGACGTGATAGTGGGGCTCACCCTCCAGGGTGGACGGCCCCGAACACCCGCTTGACCTTTCGTTCACAAGCTCACGAGGAGCGGCCCCGGGCCCACCGGCAGCGGGCCTCCCGGGCGTCACGCCCCCGCGCCGCGCCGCCACGGCCGGACCGCCGGCGCGGGGGCGGCTCACCCGGCGGGCCGGCCGATGCGGGGGCGCTCGACCCGGGCCGCGCAGGCCGCTTCACGCAGCAGGGCACGCAGGCGCTTCGCGCGGCGGGCCGGCCGCCGCGGGGCGGGTTCGTTCAGCGGGCGCCGTCGGGTTGCCGGTCCACGCCGCCGGCGTGCGCCACGGCCGCCGGGCTCTGCGCACCGGTGAGGGCCTCGTCGTCCCGCCCGCCGGCGGGGGTCCGGTCGGCAACGGCCTCGCCGCCGGACGCCGGACGCGGCCCGCCGCCCGTGCCCGCCCGGCGTCCCCACTCGGTGCCCACGAGCACGAGGGCCCCGCCGAGCAGCGCGAGCGGGGCGAGCCGGTCGCCGCCCAGGGTGGTGCCGAAGGCGGCGGCCCAGAGCGGCTCGGTGCCGAGCAGCAGGCTGACCCGCGAGGGCGAGGTGGCACGCACCGCCCACATCTGGACGAAGAACGCGAACAGCGTGCAGAGCAGCGACAGGTGCAGCAGGTAGGCCCACTGCACCGGCCCGAACCCGGCCGCCACCGCGAGTGCGGACGGCCCGGCGAAGAGCGAGGCACCCGTGAAGACCACACCTGCGGCGGCGAGTTGGACCCAGGTGAGGGCGAGCGAGTCGGTGGCCGCGATGGCCCTGGTGCGGGACATGGTGAGGACGTGGACGGTCCGCACCAGGGCCGCGCCGAGCACCAACAGGTCCCCCGTGCCCGGCGTCTGGAATCCGCCGCCGGTCAGCAGGGCGACGCCGAGCACCGAGAGTCCGGCCGCCCCGAGGAAGGACCACGACGGCGCGCTCCGCCGGACCGCGCTCTCGGCGAGCGGCGTGAGCACCATGGTGAGGCTGACGATCAGTCCGGCGTTGGTCGCCGAGGTGTGCACCGCGCCGTACGTCTCCAGGAGGAAGATCGCACCGAGGATGCCGCCGAGCGCGGCCCCGCCCAGCCACTCCCGCACGGTGAGCCCGCGCAGCGCGCGGAACGCGAACAGGCCGAGCAGCGGCAGCACCAGGGCGAAGCGCAGCACCAGGACCGGGAGCACCGTCTGAGGCGTCGCCAGCTGCTTGACCACCAGGAAGCTGGAGCCCCAGACCACGGCCACCGCGAGCAGGGGCAGATCACGGACGATCGGCGGGGCGGAGCGCATGCGGGGTTCCCTCCGGGGCGGGCGGGGCCGAAGTCCCGTGCGTCGTCGGACGGCTCTGCGGCAGCGGGGGGACATCGTTGCGCAGAACCCCGCATACGATCAACAGCTTTCCGGCCGGCGGGATCCAGCGGGCCGGGTTCCGCCCGGCGCACCCGCGACGGACGGTGCGACGGCGGCATCCACCGCCCGACGCCCGCGGCCCCGGGGCGCCGCCCGGCCGGTCACGCCCCCAGGAAGGCGCGGAGGAGCCCGCCCACCGCCGCCGGCCGTTCCAGGTGCAGCATGTGCCCGGCGTCGGCCAGCTCCGCCACCCGCACCGGACCGCGCCCGTCACCACCGACCGAAGCCAGCTCCCGGGTGATCCCGCGGATCAGCGACTCGGTCAACTCCCTGATCCGCAGCGGCAGGTGGCCGAGCTCCGGCGGACGAGCACCCCGCACCAGCAGCACCGGGCAGTTGAGGCCCCGCACCTCGGCGAACATGTCCCAGCCTTCCAACGGAGCCATCAGGGCGCCCAGTTCGGCCGCCGCCGGGCGGGCGTACCCGTCCTCGGAGAGGGCCCGCAGTGCCCCGGCCGCCTCGATCCCGCCGTCCCAGCCGAGCAGCCGCGCCCGCGTCCGGGCCTGCGCCGCGCACTCCGCCACGCCGATCGGGGCCGCCGCACCGCCGGAGTACAGCGCCAGTTGCTCGGCCCGGCGCGCCGTGACCTCCTCGGCGCCGAGGCCGGGGTAGAGCGAGGGGACGCCCCCGCCGAAACCGTCCAGGTCCACCACGCCTCGGCAGCCGGCCCGGGTCGCGGCCCGCCGGACCGCGACCATCCCGCCCAGCGAGTGGCCGACCAGCCAGGGCCGCCGCAGACCGAGCGCGGAGACCACCGCGTCCACGTCGGCGAGGTGACCGGTCCAGCCGTACCCGCCGTCCGGCGGCGGGTCGGAACGGCCGTGCCCGCGCAGGTCCATGGCGACCAGCCGCAGTCCGGTCAGGTGCGGCCGCAGGGCCTCCCAGTCCAGCAGCGTCCGGCCTGCGCCGTGCAGCAGCAGGACGTCGGGCCCGTCGCCGCCGTGGTCCACCACGGCGATCCGCCCGGCCGGGCCGTCGACCAGGTGGGTGCTCCGGTACGGATCCGTCATCGGGCCGCCCCGCTCCGCGTCGCGAACGGACCGTGCTCGCGGGCGATCTCCTCGATCTCGGCCGGGGTGCCGGACATGATCGTCCGCAGGTGCTCGGTGACCAGCTCGACCGGCCAGTGCCACCAGGCCGCCCGGAGCAGGCGTTCGACGTCCTCGTCGCCGAACCGCTGCCGGATCGGACGGGCGGGGTTGCCGCCCACGACGGTGTACGGCGGCACGTCGGCGGTGACGACCGCACCGGTCGCCACGATCGCGCCGGAGCCGATCCGGACCCCCGGCATCACCGTCACACCGTGGCCGAACCAGACGTCGTGGCCCACCACGGTGTCGCCCCGGCTCGGCATCCCGGTGACCAGGTCGAGCGTCCGCTCCGTCCAGCTGCCGCCGAACATGGTGAACGGGAAGGTCGAGACGCCCATCGTGGGATGTTCGGCACCGGCCATCAGGAAGCGGATGCCGCTCGCGAGGGCGCAGTACCGGCCGATCACCAGCCGCTCGGGCCCGTACGCGTAGAGCACGTTGCGCCGCTCGAACTCGACCGCGCCGTCCGGGTCGTCGTAGTAGGTGTACTCGCCCACCTCGATCCGGGGGTCGGTGACCAGGTTCCGCAGCAGTACGACGCGGTCGTGGCCGGCCAGCGGGTGCAGGACGGCCGGGTCGGGAATGACGTCGGGCACAGCGGTACCTCCGGTACGCAGAGCGGGCGGCGGCGGAGCACCGCCACCATTTAATGCGACGCCTGTCGCGTTAAGATGGAGCATGCCAGCACACCACCGGTCTGGCAACTCTTAATGCGACTGGAGTCGACTTTGCCTGCCGTGAACCCCACCCCCCGGCCGGGCGGCCGAAGCGCCCGCGTCCTGGCCGACGTCGTCGCCGCCACCCTCGCCGAGGTCACCGAGAAGCCGTACGACCAGCTCACCGTGGACGCCGTCGCCACACGCTCGGGTGTCCACAAGGCCACCCTCTACCGCCGCTGGGGCGGCATCGACGGCCTGATCGCCCAGGCCCTCACCAGCTCGGCCGAGCAGCCCTGGCCCATCCCGGACACCGGCTCGGTCGACGAGGACGTGCGCCTGCTCGCCCACGAGGTGTACGCCACCTTCACCGACCCCGAGCTGCGCACCACACCGACCGCCCTGATCGCCGCCGCCCTCCGCTCTCCCCAGGGCTCCCAGGCGCTGCACGCCTTCTTCGCCGCCCGGCACCGGCAGGCCGCCACGGCCACCACCCGCGGCATCGAACGCGGTGAACTCCCGCCCGGCACCGATCCGGTGGAGCTCGTCCGGGCGGCGACCGCCCCCCTCTACCACCGCGTCTTCCTCACCGGCGAACCCCTCGACGAGTCCGCCGCCGCCCGCGCCGCGGCGGCCGCCCTGCTCGCCGCCCGCGCGGGCCTCTTCCCCGCTCCCTGACCGGGAGCGCGGACACCTTCCGCGGCCGCCGACGCGCACGTCCCGGGGCACCCGGGCGGCACCCCCGCCCCAACCGCCCAACGCATACCGGGTGCGGCCCGGGGGCATCAGTGAGTACGCCATGCCAACTGCCATGGCACACACCCCGGGAGGGAACCCCGCATGAAGCTCAAGAACCGGGCACTGCCACTGGCCGCCGCCGTCGCCCTGCCGCTCGCCCTCACCGGCACCGCAGCCACCGCGGCGACACCGGACCCCACCCCCACGCCCACCACCTGCACCTACTCACCGGCGGTCCCGGCCGACAACTTCAAGGGCATACCGGTCTTCGACGCGGCGAAGACCGCCAAGCCCTACCACGCGACACTGCGGACCAGCCAGGGCGCCATCACCTTCCAGGCCCTGACCGACAAGGCCCCCTGCACCACCTTCTCGTTCCGCTTCCTCGCGGAACACGACTACTTCAACCGCACCCACTGCCACCGCCTCACCACCCAGCGGCTCTACGTCCTCCAGTGCGGCGACCCCACCGGGACCGGCAGCGGCGGCCCGGGCTACTCCTTCCCCGACGAGAACCTCACCGGCGCCACCTACCCGGCCGGCACGGTCGCCATGGCCAACGCGGGCCCCAACACCAACGGCAGCCAGTTCTTCTTCGTCTGGAAGGACACCAAGCTCTCCCCCGCCTACACGCCGTTCGGCCGTGTCACCGCCGGTCTCGACGTCCTCCAGAAGATCGCCGCCGGCGGCGAGGACGACCAGAACAACCCCGGCGACGGCTACCCCACCCTGCCGGTCGACATCCGCCAGGTCCGCATCACCAACCACTGACCGGACCGGCTAGACCCGCCGGGCCGCCGCCGGGCCCGGCGGGTCCATCAGCCGGAACCCGTCCATCAGCATCCCGGCCCGCTTGACCGTGCGGAGCACCGGCACCACCTCGACCTGCCGCACCGCGTCCAACGCGCCGATCCGCTCGGTCAGGTACTCGTACAGCGCGTTGTTGTCCGCACAGACCACGACCGCCACCAGGTTCGCCGCACCCGTGATCGCCGCCGCGAAGGGCACCTCGGGATGGCGGCTCAGCGCCGCGCCGACCTGCGCCAACTCGCCCGGGGCGACGGTCAGCAGCAGCGCCGCCTGGTTGCCGAGCCCGAGCAGCAGCGGATCGATCTCGACGTCGAAGTACACCACGCCGTCCGCCCGCAGCCGCTCCAGCCGGCGGCGCACGGTGGACTCCGACAGGCCGGTCGCGCGGGCGAGTTCGGGGTAACCGGCCCGGCCGTCCCGGCCGAGCACGGCCAGGACCGCCAGCTCCGCCTCGTCCAGCCGCACCCGGTCACCGCCCGGTCCGTGGGCGACCCCCGTCCGCTCCAGCGCGGCGATCTGCGCGCCGGACAGCGCGTCGATCCCCTGCCACCGGCCGGGCCCGCCCATGAACATCCGCAGCACGCTGTGCGCGGCGACCGCCGTCACCCTCCGGGTGCCGGGCAGCTTCTGGAGCAGCAGGGCGTCGCGGTCCTGCCTGGTCCGCGCCTTGGTGATGCAGTGGATCTCGGTGCCCGCCGAGTTCAGCGTCACCCAGGAGATGTCCGGACGCCGGGCCAGCGCGTCGGCCACCGCCGACGCCGCCTCCGGTCTGCACTGCACCCGCAGCCAGGACTCGAACAGGCCCACCCGGTGCCCGACCGGCAGGCCGACCACCCGCAGCAGCCCCTCCGAACGCAGTCGGCGGTAGCGCCGGATCACCGTCTGGTCGGAGACCTCCAGCACCTCGGCCAGGTGGCTGAACGCGGCCCGACCGTCGATCATCAGCGCCTGGACCAGGGCCCGGTCCAGTCCGTCCAGTTCCGGCAACTCCTCCGCACCACTCATGGTTTCCATCATCGCAGGGCCACCGGGCATCGGAATCCGCCACAGGACCGGTACTGGATGGGCTGTGCCGCGCTCCGCTGCGACCTTCGAGAGGCGCGGGTCCCACCGCCGCCCGAGCCGGAAGCGTCCGGCGGAACACCGAGGGAGAAGTACCGATGCGTAAATGGCTGCCGCTCACGGCGGTGTGCCTGGGGGCGTTCATGCTGCTGGTGGACGTCACCATCGTGACCGTCGCCCTGCCCGACATGGCCACCGGCCTGCACACCGGCTTCGCCGACCTGCAGTGGGTGATGGACATCTACGCGCTGGCCCTGGCCGCACTGCTGCTCGGCGCGGGCTCGCTCGCCGACCTGGTCGGACGCCGGGCGGTCTACCTCGGCGGACTCGTGCTGTTCGCGCTGGCGTCGCTCGCCTGCGGACTGTCCGGCAGCAGCGGCGAGCTGATCGCCTTCCGCGGTCTGCAGGGCGTCGGCGGCGCGGCGATGTTCGCCACCACGATGGCCCTGCTCAGCAGCGCCTACCAGGGCCGGGACCGGGGCATAGCCTTCGGTGTCTGGGGCGCGGTCAACGGCGCGGCGGCCGCCGCCGGACCGATCCTCGGCGGCCTGCTCACCGAACACCTCGACTGGCGCTGGATCTTCTACGTCAACCTGCCGGTCAGCGCGCTCGCGGTGTTCGTCACCCTGCGCGCGGTCAAGGAGTCCCGCAACCCGCACGCGACCGGGGTGGACCTGCCGGGCCTGGCCACCTTCACCCTCGCCACCGGCACGCTGACCTTCGCCCTGATCCGCGGCGGCGACTACGGCTGGACCTCGACCACCACCCTCGGACTGCTCGCGCTCAGCGCGCTGTCGTTGCTCGCCTTCGTGCTGGTCGAGTCCCGCAGCCGCCACCCGATGCTCGACCTCGGGCTGTTCCGCAACCGGACCTTCCTGGGCATCATGATCGGCGGGCTGCTGCTCTCCGGCGCGGCCTTCTCCTACCTGGTGTACGCCTCGCTCTGGCTCCAGTCCGTACGCGGCATGTCCCCGGTGACCGCAGGTCTCGCCCTGGTGCCGATGAGCGCCGTCGCCTTCGTGGCCGCGGCCCTCGCCGGGCGCCTCCTGCACGGCGCCCCACCCCGTCTCACCGTCGGCGGCGGCCTGCTGCTGATCGGCCTGGGCGCGCTCCTCGAAGCCACCGTGGGCGCCGGCTCCGACTGGACCGCCCTCGCCCCCGGCCTCGCCCTCACCGGCGCCGGCGTCGGCCTGGCCACCCCGGCCCTCGCCGCCACCGCGATGGCGGCCGTCCCGCCGACCCGGGCCGGCATGGCGGGCGGCGCCCTCAACACCTCGCGCCAGCTGGGCAACGCGCTCGGCATCGCGGTCCTCGGCGCGGTCTTCAAGGCGGGCCTCCTGGACTCCGTCCGCACCACCGCCGGCGCTCAGGACGCCCACCGCACCACCGAGGCCCTCACCGGGGGCCAGGCGGCCGGCCTCCTCGCCCGCACCTCCCCGGCCGAGCGCCCCGCCATGACCCACCTGGTCCACACCGCCTTCGCCGCCGGCCTCCGCGACACCTTCCTGGTCTCCGCCGCCCTCGGCCTCACCGGCGCCCTCACCGTCCTCCTCCTGCTCCGCCGCACACCCCTCACCCCCACCACCCCAACCCCACAGCCCGGCAACCGTTCCGCCGAACCGACCCCGGTCAGCGCCTGACTCCAGAGACGCCGCAGGGGCGCCCCGCATCGGGGCGCCCCTCGGTTCACCAATGCGCAGGCACGTGCTCGGCTGTTGTGAAGTACCCGCCGTTGTCCGGCCAGATGACGTCCACCTGCGCGTACTTGCACAGCCCGATCAGGTCCGCACGAGGCTTCGAGGGCACGAGGAGCGCCCGACTGGGCTCCAGCTCCATGAAGTGGCGTCCGTAGTCGAAGAGCTGGCCGATTGCCATGCGAACCGCCTCACGAGTGACGGTCCCCTTAGCCTCGATGAGACGGTTCGTGGTCGCGTCGAACAGATCCGTGATGATCGGCTTCAACTCCCCTGAGGGAGTGATCCGGTGCCGGCTGACATCGTGTCCGGCTCCCATGAGAAAGGCGGCGTAGTCCTCGACCAACTTGGACTCACGACGCTCCGCCTCGTAGGGCTCGCGACTCGGCTCCACGTAAGTCCGCTCAGTGAGGCGCTGCTCGATGTCGATTTTCTCCACGCTCCGCTGCGGCTCAGGAGTATGCGGCAGCCGTGCGCCAGACGGGTCGGCCGCCTCCAGCGGGCGCAGGCGGAACATGATGACGCTGCGCACCGGCCCCTGGTTGGTCTCTGGAGCATCCATCAAGTACCAGGGGTTCTCTTCGGCGAGCTCGAACCTCCCCATGTACTGGGCTACGCCCGACGACACTCCACGGAAGAGGTGCAGGTCTCGACGATCCTCGCGATGCTTAAGGATCGCCAGGTTGCCCTGCGTCATCTTCTGGTCACCAACCTGACCTTCGCCGGCGTAGTGGTAGCACCCGTCCGATCCCCAACCGTCGAAGTAGCCATGCCTATGCCCCTTGGTGGGGTCCGTGAACAGCAAGACCACGGGAGACACCCTCGACGGCCCGATCCCACCTTGGCGTCGGCCGCCGTGATCAGCATGGATGTCCACCCGCTTGATCTTCTGACCGATGGCAATGTTCCACTCAGGCATGTGATTACCCCCCAGATTTTGGTATGAAAATAACCCTATAGCAAGGCCCTTCGATCCCACCAGCGCTTTGCACACTGGCACTTGTCGAGGAACGCCGCTGCCCCTGCACCGGACTCATCCGGTACAGGGGCAGCGGTATGTCGAACGATCAGTCGCTCGTACTGGTCAGGCGTTGGGCGCGACCTTGGCGAGGCCGTTGATGATGCGGTCCATCGCGTCGCCGCCCTGGGGGTCGGTCAGGTTGGCGAGCATCTTGAGGACGAACTTCATCAGGATGGGGTGGGTGAGGCCGCGCTGGGTCGCGAGCTGCATCACCTTCGGGTTGCCGATCAGCTTCACGAAGCCGCGGCCGAGGGTGTAGTAGCCGCCGTAGACGTCCTTGAGGATGCGGGGGTAGGCCTGGAGGGCGCGCTCGCGGCCGCCGGGGGTGACCCGGGCGTGGGCCTGGACGATGACGCCGGCGGCGATCTGGCCGGATTCCATCGCGTAGGCGATGCCCTCGCCGTTGAACGGGTTGACCATGCCGCCCGCGTCGCCGACCAGCAGCAGGCCACGGGTGTAGTGCGGCTGCCGGTTGAAGGCCATCGGCAGCGCGGCGCCGCGGATCGGGTCGGTCATGTTCTCGGGGGTGTAGCCCCACTCCTCGGGCATGCCGGCGCACCAGGTCTTCAGCACCTCGCGCCAGTCCAGTTCGCCGAAGGCGGGCGAGGAGTTGAGGATGCCGAGACCGACGTTGGAGGTGCCGTCACCCATGCCGAAGATCCAGCCGTAGCCGGGCAGCAGCTTCTTCTGGCCGTCGCGGTTGTCCCAGAGCTCCAGCCAGGACTCCAGGTAGTCGTCCTGGTGGCGCGGGGAGTTGAAGTACGTCCGGTACGCGACGCCCATCGGGCGGTCCTCGCGGCGGTGCAGGCCCATGGCGAGCGAGAGCCGGGTGGAGTTGCCGTCGGCGGCGACCACCAGCGGGGCGCGGAAGGTGACCGGGCGCTTGTCCTGGCCGAGCCTGGCGGTGACGCCGACGATCCGGCCGGTGCGGTCGTCCAGCACGGGACCGCTGACGTTGCAACGCTCGTACAGCCGCGCGCCGGCCTTCTCGGCCTGACGGACGAGCAGTTCGTCGAAGTCGGCGCGCTTGCGGACCAGTCCGTAGTCGGGGTACGCGGACAGCTCGGGCCAGTCCAGCTCCAGCCGGACGCCACCACCGATGATCCGCAGGCCCTTGTTGTGCAGCCAGCCGTTCTCGGTGGAGACGTCGATGCCCATGTCGACCAACTGCTTGGTGGCGCGCGGGGTCAGGCCGTCGCCGCAGACCTTCTCGCGCGGGAACTCGGTCTTCTCCAGCAGCAGGACGTCGAGCCCGGCCTGGGCCAGGTAGTACGCGGTGGTCGAGCCCGCCGGGCCGGCACCGACCACGATGACGTCGGCGCTGCTCTCGACGGTGTCGGCGCTCAGGTCGACTGCGGTCTCGGACACGGTGGGCACACTCCTGCACGCGGCGGGTCGGTCTGGGCAACGGTGGGCGCGCCCGGGCCCGCGCGGGGCCGGGACGGGCTCGGACGAGTCTAACGAGGGCTTACCGACCCGGCGGCCGAAGCACTGACACCCGGCGGGAACCCCGGCGACGGCCGAGCGGCAACCCCGGCCGCAGCCCGGCGGCCGAACCGCCCGGCGCCCTGGCATCCCGCACACAGCGCCCGGCACACAGCACCCGGCACCCGCGCAACGCCGACGCGACGCCGCTGCCGACATCCCGGCCTGGCTCGCTCAGACGTTGAAGCCCCGGTGCAGGGCGACGATGCCACCGGTGAGGTTGCGCCAGGCCACCTTGGACCAGCCCGCCTCCTGCAGCCTGGCGGCCAGTCCGGGCTGGTCGGGCCAGGCCCGGATCGACTCCGCGAGGTAGACGTACGCGTCCGGGTTGCTGCTCACCGCGGTCGCGACCGGCGGCAGGGCGCGCATCAGGTACTCGGTGTAGACGGTCCGGAACGGCGTCCAGGTCGGGGTGGAGAACTCGCAGATCACCAGCTTGCCGCCGGGCTTGGCGACCCGGCGCATCTCGCGCAGGGCGGCGTCGGTGTCCTGGACGTTGCGCAGGGCGAAGGAGATGGTGACGGCGTCGAAGGTGTCGTCGGCGAACGGCAGCTTGGTGGCGTCCCCGGCGGTCAGCGCCAGCTCGGGGTGGCGCTGCTTGCCCTCGGCCAGCATGCCGACCGAGAAGTCGCACGGTACGACCGTCGCACCGGCCTCCTCGAAGGGCAGCGAGGAGGTGCCGGTACCGGCCCCGAGGTCGAGCACCAGCTCGCCCGGCTTGGCGTCCACCGCTTCGGCCACCGCCCGTCGCCAGGCACGGGCCTGGCCGAGCGAGAGCACGTCGTTGGTGCGGTCGTACTTGGCCGCGACATCGTCGAACATCGCGGCGACTTCGTGCGGCTGCTTGTCCAGGGAGGCTCGGGTCACGTACCCCATTGTTCACCCTTGCGGGTCCGCCCTCGGCAACGGGTGCGCGTACACCTCTCGGCGCGAGCCCCGCACCGCCTCAGCCCGGGGCGCTCACCGACTCCGCGCGAGCCCCCGCACCACCTCAGCCCGGGAAGCTCACCGCCCCTCAGCGCAGGGAGCGCACCGTCTCCGCGCAGGGAGCGCACCGTCTCAGCGCAGGGCGCGCCGACCGCCCCTGCGCCGCCGCCTGGAGCGCTTGCCGTGGGTGATGGAGGGCATTCCGTCGCCGAGCGCCTCGGTGGCGAAGGCGACCGTGGTGCTGATCCGGGCGCCGCGGCCGCGCCCGCGGGTCCGCAGCCGGACGGCCTGGGTGGCCCGGCGGTGCCGCCGGATCCGGACGACGCAGCCGACGAAGAGCAGCAGCGCGGCCGGGACGCTGACCCGGGCCAGACCGACCCCGGCCGGCTGCGGGTAGCGCTTGCCGCAGACCCGGACGGCGCCGGAGTCGTCGGCGGCGTGCTCCAGGCAGATCCGGTCGCCGACCTTGGCGTCCTCGGGGAGCCAGAGGTCGGCCGCGGTCCGCTGCTGGCCGTCGACCTGGTAGCTGACCGCGCTGTAGGTGGCGCTTCCGGCGGGCAGCTGGGTGATGGTGCCCTCGGTGCGGACGGGGTGCGCGGCGATCCGGTCCGCCTGGTCGGCCTGGCGCCAGCCGAGCAGGCACATCCCGACCGCCAGCACGGCGCTGAGCACTGCGGCGAGGTACCAGCCTCGGCCGAGGCGCGCGCTGCGAAAGCGGGGGACGGTCGCGGATCGCATGGTTCCTGTCCTGGCTGCCGGACGGGGCACTCCTGGGGGGAGGGGCCCGGTGGTGAGGTGGCCCGTTCCGGTCACTGGGGAGGTGACCTGAGGGGCTGTCCGGGATCGTAGCCGCTGGCGGGGCCTCAGGTCACGGCAACGATCAATCAGTTCATCGGACTAACCAGCATCCGCGCTTGTTTCCGGCCACATTTCGTCCGTGTACCAGCCATCGGCCGGGAACAACGGGCCCGGTCTCAGCGCCGCCGGTAGAGCAGTCTTCCGCCGAGCACCGTGGCCAGGCAGCAGCCCGCCCCTGCCGCCTCCAGCTCGGCGACCGAACTCACACCGAAGACCGCGAAGTCGGCCCGCCCGCCGACGGTCAGCGGCCGGTGCACGGTCTCTTTCAGGCCACCGGCCACCAGCGGGTCGAGGCCGCCCACGGCACCCTCCCCGGGCAGCGCGACCAGCCCGGACCTGGCCACCGCGGTCCGCACCACGGGCAGCTCGAAGGGCCCGGCGACCGCCGTGGTCCCGTACGCCAGCATCCGCTGCAGCCCGCGCCTGGCGCTGCCGCTCCGCCACTCCCGGTCCGCGACGCCGGGCACCCGGGCGAGCGCCTCGGCCAGCGCCTCGCCGGACAGCGGCTCGCTGCCCAGCTCCTCGCGCGGGTCCGGGTGGTACGCCCGCTCCAGCAGCCACTGCCCGTACGGGTTGCACAGGCCCGGCACCAGCAGCCCGTCCCACTCCCGCTCCCTGGCCCCGGCCACCGGCCGGTACGGACCGACCGACGCCACCAGGCCGCCGTCGACCAGCACCGCCCCGTCGTCGATCGGCGGGGCGGCGGGGTCGGCCAGCAGAACGGCGGCCCGGTGCAGCGTCAGCATGGACTGTCGGCGTCGTCGGATCGGTGTCGTCAGGTCCTGTCGTCAGGTGGGCGCCGTCAGTTGGTGCTGAGGATCTTCAGCTCGGGGTGCGCGGTGCCGCCCTCGATCGCGGTCGAGGCGATGTGCGAGGCCACCCGGGGGTCGACCGGGTCGTTGGCCGGGTCGTCCAGCACCCGCAGGTGCTGGTACGTGGTGGAGCGCTGCGCGGGGACCCGGTCGGCGGCCCGGATCAGGTGGATCAGCTCGGTCAGGTTGGAGCGGTGCTTGGCCCCGGCGGCGGAGACCACGTTCTCCTCCAGCATCACCGAACCGAGGTCGTCGGCACCGTAGTGCAGCGAGAGCTGGCCCGCCTCCTTGCCGGTGGTCAGCCAGGAGCCCTGGATGTGGGCGACGTTGTCGAGGAAGAGCCGCGCGATGGCGATCATGCGCAGGTACTCGAAGACGGTGGCCTGGGTCGAGCCCTTGAGGTGGTTATTCTGCGGCTGGTAGGTGTACGGGATGAAGGCCCGGAAGCCGCCCGTACGGTCCTGCACGTCACGGATCATGCGCAGGTGCTCGATCCGCTCGGCGTTGGTCTCGCCGGTGCCCATCAGCATGGTGGAGGTGGACTCGACGCCCAGCCCGTGCGCGGCCTCCATGATCTCCAGCCAGCGCTCGCCCGACTCCTTGAGCGGGGCGATGGCCTTGCGCGGACGCTCCGGCAGCAGCTCGGCACCGGCGCCCGCGAAGGAGTCCAGGCCGGCCCGGTGGATCCGGGTGATGGCCTCCTCGATCGAGACGCCGGAGATCCTGGCCATGTGCTCGACCTCGGAGGCTCCCAACGAGTGGATCACCAGCTGGGGGAACTCGGCCTTGATCGCGGAGAAGGCGCGCTCGTAGTACTCGACGCCGTAGTCCGGGTGGTGCCCGCCCTGGAACATGATCTGGGTGCCGCCCAGCTCGACGGTCTCGGCGCAGCGGCGCAGGATCTCGTCGAGGTCGCGGGACCAGCCCTTGCCGCTCTTCGGCGGCACGTAGAAGGCGCAGAACTTGCACGCCGTCACGCAGACGTTGGTGTAGTTGATGTTCCGCTCGATGATGTACGTCGCGATGTGCTCGACCCCGGCGTACCGGCGGCGGCGGACGGCATCGGCGGCGGAGCCCAGCGCGTGCAACGGCGCGGAGCGGTAGAGCTCCAGCGCCTCCTCCGGAGTGATCCGGCCCCCGGCGGCCGCACGGTCCAGGACGGCCTGCAGGTCAGTGGCCATGGGGGCCCCGGCCGAAGGCTGGGACGCCGCAGACGGGGTGGGGGTCCCCCCGGCCGAAGGCTGGGACGCCGCAGACGGGGTGGGGGTCCCCCCGGCCGAAGGCTGGGGGAGGGTCTGCTCGGACACCTGGCGGGCCTTCTTTCTCTCCAACGTCGGGTCGCCTCGGCCGGGCAGGACAGGGGACGGATCGCTCGGCCGACATGACCGAACCAGCCTACGCCAGCGCCTTTCCGCCCCCTTTGCACCCCCGCCGCGAGCCCGCCACGAGCCCGCCACGAGCCCGCCGCGGCAGCCGCAGCCTGCCCTCCGGAGCCCCCAGTGGCCGGGGCCGACCCCCTGCGGAGCCGTCCTCGCGGAGCCGTCCTCGCGGAGCCGTCCCCGCGCTCAGACCACCGACTGGACGGTCTCCAGCAGGCGGACCGTCACATCGGGGGCGAAGCCGCTGTCGTGGCCGACCCGCCGGGCGAACTCGGCGATGCCGGCCAGTTGCCGCCCGGCGAGCGAGAAGTCGAGCGCCTCGCTGAAGTACCGCTCCAGCACGGGCGCGTCGAACGCCTCCCAGCGAGCCGCCTGCTCGGCGACCTTGCCGGCCTCGGCCAGCGAGAGGTCCCGGGACTCCAGGAAGGCCCGGTGCACGGCGTCGACCAGGTCGGGGTGGTTCTCCGCGTACTCCCGGCGGGCGGCCCAGACCGCGAAGACGAACGGCAGCCCGGTCCACTCCTTCCACATCTCGCCCAGGTCGTGGACGGCCAGCCCCTGCCGGGGCGCCTGCTCCAGCGAGGCGCGCAGCGCGGGGTCGCCGATCAGGACGGCGGCGTCGGCCTCGGCGAGCATCGCGTCCAGGTCGGGCGGGCAGCTGAAGTACTCGGGGCGTACGCCCTCGCGCTCCTCCAGCAGCAGGCGCGCCAGGCGCACGGAGGTGCGGCTGGTGGAGCCGAGTGCGACCCTGCGCCCGTCCAGCTCGGCGAGCGGCAGTCGGCTGACGATCACGCAGGACATCACCGGACCGTCGCTGCCGACCGCGATGTCGGGCAGGACCACCAGCTCGTCCGCGTGCCGCAGGTACTCGACGCAGGTGATCGGGCCGATGTCGAGCGTGCCGTCGATCAGCCGGTCGCTGAGCTTCTCGGGGGTGTCCTTGGTCAGGTCCAGGTCGAGCAGATTGCCCGTTCGGGCCAGCCCCCAGTAGAGGGGGAGACAGTTGAGGAACTGAATATGTCCCACCCGGGGCCTTACCGCCACCGAGCCACTCGCATCCCGACCGGTCACCGCACGCTCCCTCTGGCTGCTCTGTTCGTACTCTCTCCGCAGGGTATGCCTGTCGCCGTACGACTTGGACACCAGCCTTCCGACATGCCGCCGCCCCGCTGCCGCCGGCTCCGACCGGCGGCCGACCGCCGACGCGGCGGGCTGCCGAACGCTCGGCGGCGACGCGCCGACAGCCCCCCGACAGGCTGCCGACACATGGCTGAATCCGTGCGACACACCTGACGTTGTGCGTTCGGTCACCCCTGGTCGAGGCCGCCCTCGCGTGCTACCGTTCCACTCAGTTGCAGTTTGATTCCCCTTGCAGTACTTGAAGCCTGCGGAGCATGTAACCGCGGGCTTTTTGTAGTTTTTCAGCATTATCGAAAAACTCCGGAACAATCCGGAGGCAGGGCGATCAGCGCAGCGGACCGGATGCCACACGGTGTGGCAGCCAATACGTCCCTCGCAAGGAGAACGGCATGGCTCAGGGAACCGTCAAGTGGTTCAACGCTGAGAAGGGCTTCGGCTTCATCGCCCAGGAGGGCGGCGGCCCCGACGTCTTCGTCCACTACTCCGCCATCAACGCGAACGGTTTCCGCTCGCTGGAGGAGAACCAGCAGGTGACGTTCGACGTCACCCAGGGCCCGAAGGGCCCGCAGGCGGAGAACGTCTCCGTCATCTGAGCATCTCCTCTGATGATCTGATCGCTCGGGACCTTCACCGGTCCGAAAGGCGGCCGCCAGGGTCGCCCCCAAGAGCATGACGAGCAGTACCAAGGGGGCCCGCCACGTTTCGTACGCGGCGGGCCCCCTGCCTCTGTCCGCCACCGGGAGGAGCATGACCACACCCGTGCTCCAGCCTCGTGCGGCGTTAGCCGCGGTGAACCGCGCCCTGCACCGGATCGGCATCGACGCCTTCATCCTGCTGCTGCTCGGCACGGTCGGCCTGGCCACCCTGCTGCCCGCCACCGGACCGGCCGCCACCGTGGTCGGCGGCTCGGTGAACGTCGTGGTCGGACTGCTCTTCTTCCTGTACGGCGCCCGGCTCTCCCCTCAGGAGGCGCTGGCCGGCGCCCGGAACTGGCGCCTGCACCTGCTGATCGCCGGCTGCACCTACGTCCTCTTCCCCCTGCTCGGCGAGGCCGCCCGGCTGCTTCCGGACAGCGTGCTGCCGCCCCGGCTCGCCACCGGCGTGCTCTTCCTCACGCTGCTGTCGTCCACCGTCCAGTCGTCCATCGCCTTCACCTCGATCGCGCGCGGCAACGTCGCGGCGGCCATCTGCGCCGCCACCTTCTCCAGCCTGCTGGGCATCGTGCTCACCCCGCTGCTGGCGGCCTGGCTGCTGTCCGGCGGGGCCGGGATCCAGGTGAGCGGGGGGCAGATTCTGGACATTGTGCTGCAGCTGCTGGTGCCGTTCGCACTCGGTCAGCTGCTGCGCCGCTGGGTCGGCCCGTGGATACAGCGGAACCGGTTGGTGACCCTGGTGGTGGACCGGGGTTCGATTCTGCTGATCGTGTACAGCGCCTTCAGCGAGGGCGTCCGGGAGGGCATCTGGAGCCGGGTCACGGTCGGCCAGATCCTCTGGCTGGTCGCCGTCTGCGCGGCCGTGCTCGGGCTGGTCCTGGCCTTCACCGCAGTGGCCTCCCGCCGCCTGGGCTTCGACCGCGCCGACCGGATCACCATCCAGTTCTGCGGCTCCAAGAAGAGCCTGGCCAACGGCCTCCCGCTGGCCACCATCCTGTTCCCGGCCGCCTCGGTCGGACTGATGGTGCTGCCGCTGATGCTCTTCCACCAGATCCAGCTGATGGTCTGCACCGTCCTCGCCCAGCGCTGGGGACGCCGCGGAACCGAGGAAGCGAGCAGTGGCGGCGGCGGGATCCACCCCGGCCGCCCCCGGGTCAGCAGGCCTTCAGGACGGCGAGGATCTCGGCGGTGATCGCCGCCTGGTTGGCCTCGAACTCCGGCCCGGTCAGCAGCGTCCCGTCCGCCGGCAGACCGGTCAGCACGGGCGTGTGCAGGTGCCCGCCGGGCAGGCCGGGGCGCAGTTCGAGCCGCAGCCGGTTGCTGCGGTACGCCACCTCGTTGGAGAGGTAGCCGCCGCCTCCCCCGGCCACCGCGCGGGCGCCCGGCGTCGGCCCGTCCGTCCGGTCGGCCGGGGACGTCCCGCCCGCCGGGATCTCGGTGACGGCGCTGTTCAGCAGGACGGGGTACGGGGTGTCGGCCGCGGCGGTCATCGCCCCGGCCGGCAGCGTGCTGCGGATGAACTCCGGCCCGAGCCCCATGCCGGGAGCCGTCACCGGACGGTCCCGGGTGCCGCCGGAGAGCAGTCCGTCGTTGTCGGTGTGCGGATCGGCCGAGCGGGCGCGCCCGGCCCACTCCTCCAGGGTGAACCTGTCGGGGTAGCCCTGGCTGATGGTGGTGATCAGGTCGGCGGCGCGCGGCCCGGCGGCCATCCTCGGGGCGAAGGCCCGTTCCACCAGCCCCCGGTCGAAGTCGGCGTAGCGGACCGGCAGGACGACGGCCCTGACCTCGGCCCGGGTGCCGTCGTCCAGCGTGATCCGGCGGCCGTTGAGGGCGAGGGCGGCCGCGCCGGACGGGTTGGCGGTGCGGACGTCCCGGTCCAGGTTGAAGGGGTCGAAGCCGCTGACGAAGATCCGGCGGACCCCGGGCCGCGGCCTGAACCCGTTGTCCCGCAGCCCGCGCGAGGCGTCCTCGAAACGGGTCCGCAGCGCGGCCCGGTCCACCGGGAACCGCGGCTGCCAACGCTCCAGCCGGTCCGCCATGGCGAGCCGGGTCCAGTAGAGCGGCCGGTCGTCCCCGGGGGCCGGGCCGTCCCCGGGCCCGTCCCCGCCGGGCCACCGGCCCTGCGCCCGGTCCACGGCCGCCTGCCACAGCGCCGTCCCCCAGGCGTCCACCAGCCGCTCGGCCGCCCGTACGCCGCGAGCCTCGTGAAGGGTCGCCGGGAAGCGCTCGGCGAACCGGGCGAACCCGCCCCGCCGGATCAGCTCCCCGGTCCGCGGGTCGGCGAGCCGTGCCCGCTCCGCCCCCGCCGGCGCGCCCCGGGCCGGTACCCCGGCCACGGCCACGGCCCCTGCCGTGGTCGTGGCCGGGGACGTGGACCGGGCCTGCGCCACCGGCGGCGCCGCGTTCGCGGCCGGCCTCGGCACGGCGGTTCCCCGGGTCCTCGAAGTCCTCATGCGGTGGCACACTACGCACCGTCGCGCCGACCGCGAAGGTCGCCTTTCGGCCTTTTCCCGCCGAAGGCCCGCCCGCCGAAGGCCCCGTCCACCGAAGGCCGCGAGGCCGAACGCCGCGAGGCCGAACGCCGCGAGCCCGCACCCTGGGGCGGGGTGCGGGCTCGGAGCGCGACGGTGCGTCAGGCCGCGACGGGGGCCTCGGCAGCGGCGGGGGCG
Source organism: Kitasatospora sp. NPDC056138 (assembly GCF_042264695.1). Taxonomy (NCBI): domain Bacteria; kingdom Bacillati; phylum Actinomycetota; class Actinomycetes; order Kitasatosporales; family Streptomycetaceae; genus Kitasatospora; species Kitasatospora sp. NPDC056138. Next base: position 141,117 of record NZ_JBHJVK010000009.1, read on the forward strand.
TCGTCGATCAGGTCGCCCGTGGGGTTGTTGTAGGCGGCGAGGTCGAGGGTCTTCTCGCGGGCCGCGACCAGGATCGGGACCACGGACTGACCGGCCACGTTGGTGGCGGTCCGGACCATGTCCAGGATCGGGTCGATGGCCAGCAGCAGGCCGACGCCCTCCAGCGGCAGGCCCAGGGTGGAGAGGGTCAGCGTCAGCATCACGATCGCGCCGGTCAGACCGGCGGTGGCGGCGGAGCCGATCACCGAGACGAACGCGATCAGCAGGTAGTCACCGATCCCGAGGTGGATGCCGTAGACCTGGGCGACGAAGATCGCGGCCAGCGAGGGGTAGATCGCGGCGCAGCCGTCCATCTTGGTGGTGGCTCCGAACGGCACCGCGAACGAGGCGTACTCGCTCGGGACGCCGAGCCGCTCGGTGACCCGGCGGGTGACCGGCAGGGTGCCGACCGAGGAGCGGGAGACGAAGGCCAGCTGGATGGCCGGCCACGCACCCTTGAAGAAGTTGAGCGGGTTGAGGCCGCCGACGAAGCGGAGCAGCAGGGAGTAGACCACGAAGAGCACCAGCGCGCAGCCGACGTACACGTCGATGGTCAGGGTGGCGAAGGGCTTGAGCAGGTCCCAGCCGTACTTGGCGACGGACTTGCCGATCAGGCCGAGGGTGCCGAGCGGGGCGAGCCGGATGACCCACCAGAGCGCGGTCTGGGTGAGGTCGAGCACGGACTCGCTGAGCTTGCGGACGGGCTCGGCCTTCTCACCGATCTTCAGGATCGCGGCACCGGTGACGACGCCCAGGAAGACGATCTGAAGGACGTTCACCTCGACGAAGGTGGTCGCGATGTTGCTCGGGATGATCCCGGTCAGGAAGTCGACCCAGGAACCGGCGTGGTCCGGCGCCTTCAGCCCGCTGGTGGACAGGCCCGCACCCTGGCCCGGGTTGGTGAGCAGGCCGAGGCCGAGGCCGATGCTGACGGCGATCAGCGAGGTGATCAGGAACCAGAACAGCGTGCGGACGGCCAGCCGGGCGGCGTTGGTGACGTTCCGCAGGTTGGCGACGCTCACCACGATCGCGGTGAAGACCAGCGGCGGGACGGCCAGCTTGAGCAGCTGGACGAAGGTCTTGCCGATGGTGTCGAGCGTGGTGGTCAGCCAGGAGATGTCCTGGACCCGGGCGAGGTAGCCGAGGGCGAGACCGAGGACGAGGCCGCCGACGATCTGCACCCAGAAGGGGGTCTTGCGGACCTTCCCGAACAGGGAGGGCGCTGGTGAGGAGGGCGCTGTGGACATGGTGGTGCGGCTCCGGGGGGACGGGGCGGGAGAGGGGGGCGGGACACGGCGGCACGACGACGGTCGACAGGCACGGTGGGCCCGGACGTCAGGAGGGGCGTGCCGCCGGCATACAGCTGGGCGCGCGACGGGGGCGCGGGCTGTCCACAGCACCGGGCAGGCACGAGCACGGCATGAGCGGGGTGCTCATTCCTTGCTGCAGAGGCGCGCCTGAGGTGGTCATGGCCCTCACAGTAGCAACAAACCTTTGAGATGTTCAAAGTACTTGTTTGAGATGTGGTCACGAACCACCACGGGCGCGCCCCTGCCGCACCGTGGGTTACTTCCCGAAGGCCGCCTTGATCATCGCCTTGGCGATCGGCGCGGCCAGTCCGCCACCGCTGACGTCCGCCCGGTCGGCGGAGCCGTCCACGACCACCACCGCGACGGCGATCCGGTGCCCGCCGCCGTCGTCCGCGTACGAGGTGAACCAGGCGTACGGGGTGCCGCTGTTGTCCACGCCGTTCTGCGCGGTACCGGTCTTGCCGCCGACCGTCACACCGTCCACCGCCGCCGACGTCCCGGTGCCACCGGTCACCACCGTGACCATCGCGGACTGGAGTTGACGGGCCGTCTTCCCACTCATCACCCGGGACAGCTGCTGCGGCCCGAAGTCCTCGACGGTGCGGCCCTGGTGGTCGGTGAGCCGGTCCACCATGGACGGCCGCATCAGCACGCCGTCGTTCGCGATCGCCGACGAGACCATGGCCATCTGCAGCGGGGTCGCGGTCACCGAGAACTGGCCGATACCGGTCAGCGCGACCTGCGAGGGGCTCAGCTCGTCCGGGTAGACGCTGGTGGCGGCCCGCACCGGGGTGTCCAGCTTGTCGAGGTTGAAGCCGAACTTGGCCGCCTGCGCGGAGAGTCTGGCCTCGCCCAGGTCGGCGGCCAGCTTGCCGAAGACGTTGTTGCAGGAGTACTGGAGCGCCACCCGCAGGCTGGCGTTGGTGCACGGGGCCGCGGGGTTCTCGTTGGTGAGCTGCCGCCGGGTGCCCGGCAGGGTGTAGGGATCCGGACTGGCCGTGGGCGTGTCCACGTCCGGGTACAGGCCGTTCTCCAGTGCGGCAGCGGCCGTCACCAGCTTGAACGTCGAGCCGGGCGCGTAGGTCGAGCGCAGCGCGTGGTTGAGCATCGCCGAACCGCTGTCGGCGCTGAGCAGCTTCCAGGCCGCGGCGTCGGCGCTCGAACGGCCCGCGATCGCCGAGGGGTCGAACGACGGCGTGCTGACCAGGCCCAGCAGGGCGCCGGTCGCCGGATCGATGGCCACCGCCGCACCCTGCTTGTCGCCGAGCGCGTCCCAGGCGGCCTTCTGCACCTTCGGGTCGATGCTGGTGACCACGTCGCCGCCGGGCGGGGTGGTGCGGGTGAGCGCGTCGGCGGGCCCGGCCAGCCTGGGGTCGGTCCCGTCGAGCAGCCCGGAGTAGAGGCTCTCCAGCTGCGTCGAGCCGTACGCCTGCGAGCTGTAGCCGGTCACCGGCGCGTACAGCGGGCCGTCGAGGTAGCTGCGCTTGTAGGCGAGTTCACCGCCGGTCGGGGCGGAGCCGGTCACGGGCCGGCCGCCGACCAGGATGTTCCCCAGCGGCTTGCCGTACCGCTCGATCGCCAGCCGGGCGTTCGCGGGGTTGTTGTCGTACGAGTCCGCCTTGGCGACGGTCAGCCAGGTGGCGCGCGCCATCAGGGCCAGCACCAGCAGCAGGCAGAAGGTGGCGGCGCGGCGCAGCGGCCGCTGCATGGCGTCACGGCGGGTCGGGGTCTTCATCCGTATCCTGTACGGCCGCCGAGCCGGGCTTGCGGACGGCGGCCTGGTCACGGCCGTCGGTCCCAGGCGGCCTGGCGAAATCGCGTCTTCCGGACAGACGGACGCCCCGCGCCCGCGCCCCAGTTCCCGGTGCGACCGGCGCCACACCCGCCCGGCCGCGGGCGACGCCGGCCCGCCGTCGATTGACCCGATATGAGTTATACGTATAACTTGGCATGCGATCCCACCCTTCCCCTGCCGCTTTCCCCTGCCGCCCCGAACGGGAGAACCATCCGCCATGGGCTACCTCGCCCTGCTCCGCGCACCCCATGTCACCCGCCTCCTGTTCGGCACCCTGCTCGGCCGCCTCCCCGCCGGAATGACCGCCCTGGTCATCGCCCTGGCCCTGCGCGAGGCGCACACCCCGTACAGCAGGATCGGCCTGGCCACCGCCGCGTACGCCATCGCCGCCGCGATCGGCGGCCCCGTCCTCGGCCGGATCGTCGACCGCACCGGACAGCCCCGGGTCCTGCTCGGCTCCGCCGTGGTCGCCGGACTCGGCTACGCCCTGCTCGCCCTCGTCCCCGGGTCGCCGATCGCCGCTCCCGTCGGCGCCGCGATAGCCGGTCTCGCCATGCCGCCGCTCGAACCCTGCCTGCGCGCCCTGTGGCCCGCCGTGGTCGAGGAGGAGCAGCTCGACACCGCGTACGCCTTCGACTCCGCCTCCCAGCAGATCCTCTACGTCGCGGGCCCGCTCGCGGTGGCCGGGATCTCCGCGCTCTTCGGGCCGTCCACAGCCCTGTGGACGGCCGCCGCCCTCGGCCTGACCGGTGTCCTGGTGGTCGCCACCGCCGCACCCGCCCGCGCCTGGCGGGCCCCCGTCCGGGAGTCCTCCGCCGGACTGCTCGGGCCGCTGCGCTCCCCGGGCCTGGTCGCGCTGCTGATCGGCCTCGCGGGCGCCGGCTGGGCCGTCGGCTCGCAGAACGTCCTGTTCATCGCGTACGCCGAGAACCACCACGGCGGTCTGCCCGGCGGCGCCGGGACCCTGCTCGCCCTGGCCGCGCTCGGCGGACTGCTCGGCGCACTCGCCTACGGCGCGGTCAGGTGGCGCAGCACCACCGCCACCCGTACCTGGGTGATCGCGCTCGCCATGGGCGCCTCCTACCTGCCGCTGCTCCTGCTCCCCGGCCCGGTCCCGATGGCCGTCCTGGCCTTCCTCTCCGGCATCGGGCTGGCCCCGCTGCTCGCCGCCGCCTTCGTCCTGGTCGCCGAGCTCGCCCCCGCCGGCACCGTCACCGAGGCCTTCGCCTGGCTGGTCACCCTGTTCGCCACCGGCAACGCGGCGGGCTACGCGGTCTCCGGCGCGCTGGTCGCCGACTCCCTGCGCACCGTCGCGCTCTGCGCCACCGCCGGCATCTGCCTCGGCGGCCTGCTGCTGTTCGGCACCCGCCGGCTCTTCCACCCCGCCCTGCCGAGCTCACCCGATCCGGTGAACGAGCCGGTGCCGGTCGCCTGACCGGCCCGCCGGACATCACGGTCCCGCCGGCAGCCTCCGGCGCAGCGGACGACCGGCCGGAGATCCCTCCGACGTCGAGCTCGTGGTCGAGGTGGTCTCCAAGGGCAACAGCCGCAAGGGCACCGGGGACACTGGGGACACGGTCGAGTGGTACGCGGCTGCGGGCGTCCGGGCCCATCTGCTGGCCGCCCCCGGGGACGGCACCCGGATCCTGCGCGGCAAGGCCCGCGACGGCAGCTTCCTGTCGGCCGCACCCGGCCGGTACGGCGAGGACATCACCCTGCCCGCGCCGGCCGGCCCGACCCTCTCGACCGGCGCCTTCCCCGGCACCGGAGCCGACTCAGCCTCCGGCCGCCGCCGTGGAGCTGCGCACGACCAGAGCGGTGGCCAGGGGCCCGGTCGCCGGGGCGTCCTCACCGCGCAGCAGTGCGGCCAGCGCGGCCACACCCACCCGGCCGAGCGCCTCGCCGGGAAGGTCGACGGTGGTGAGCGGCGGGGCGAGGAGGTCGGCCACCGGGATGTTGTCGATGCCGACCACCGAGATGTCGGCCGGGATGCGCAGGCCGAGGTCGGCGGCGGCCTGGTAGAGGCCGGAGGCCACCACGTCGTCGTCGCAGATCACCGCGCGCGGCCGGTCGGGTGCGCCGAGCAGCTGGTACGCGGCGGAACGGGCGGCCCGCTGCCCCTCGTTGAGGCTGACCCCGACCTCGACCACCTCAAGTCCCTTGGCGGCGGCCTCGAACGCGGCCTGCCGGACCCGGAAGGTGTACGCGGAGTGGGTCGACCGCAGATGGCCGATCCGCCGGTGGCCGAGGCCGACGAGGTGTTCGACGGCGACCCGCATGCCGCCCGCCACGTCGAGTTCGACGGTGGGCCTGGCCCGGCTGCCCGACAGGCCCAAGGGGTCGGCGTCGAGGAACACGGCGGGGGTGTCGGAGGGCAGTTCACCGAGTTGGCTGTCGTCGGGCGAACAGATCAGCAGACCGTCGAAGCGGCTGGTGGTGGCCGCCTCGGCAAGCGTCGCACTGCCCCAGCCGGAGCTGACCACCACGGCCAGGCCGTGCTTCCCGGCCTCCTCGTGGACGCCGACCAGCACCCGGCCGAAGAACGGCCCGAGGATGTTGGGCACGGCGAGCAGGATCATCCCGCTACGGCCGAGCCGGAGTTGGCGCCCCGCCGCCTGCGGCCGGTACCCGAGACTGCGGGCGGCCTCGCGGACCCGCTGCCGGGTGGCCTCGGAGACCCGGTGGCCGGACTCGGAGCCGGAGAAGACCAGCGAGACGGTCGCCTGGGAGACGCCGGCCAGGCGTGCCACGTCCCGCCCGGTGGGTCTGCGCCCGGGCACCGGAGATCCGCCCTGTGACCCTGCGGGGTCGAGGGCGGCGGGCTCCGAGGTCGGGTCTGCGGCGGTCACGGTGCTGATCGGGTCGGCGGTACGGCAGTCGGCGGTCAGGCCTGTGCGGCCGCCGTACGGGCGGCCTCGTCCACCGCGTCCTCCTCGGCGTTCTGCGCGGCGATCCGCTCGGCGGTGCGGCTGCGCATGTCGGAGACCTTCTGGGAGATCTGGGCCGACATCTCGTCCCGCTGCTTGCTGAGCAGCACGTAGCTGAGCGGGGCGGACACCAGTGCGGCGAGCAGCACCAGGAAGATGATTCCGGTAGTGCCGACCACCGGGATCACCTGGAAGTGGCCCAGCAGCAGGGCGACCATCAGGCAGCCGAGGAAGATGCTGGCCCGCATGGAGGTGTAGCGGAGCGTGGCGTGCTTCCTGCTGCTCACGTTGCTGCTCACGGTTGACGTCCTTACTGCGTGGGTACGGCCGGCCGGTCGGGGCGGCGCGGTGCACGCGCCGGCCTTCCAGTGAAGCATGCCTCACACCTGCCCCCGCAGGGCCACCCCGGCCGGGCCCGCCCGCCACCGGATGCCGCCGGGCGGGATCCCGGCCGGCGCCGGATCAACGGAGGTCGAGCCACATGGTGACGTCGTCGCGGTCGTCGCCGGGCGCGACCCGGATCGCGCCCGGCACCCGGCCGACCTCGACGTACCCGCAGCGGCCGTAGAACGTCTCCAGTCCGAGCCCGCCGCGCAGGGTGAGCCGGAGACCGTCCAGACCCCAGCTCCGCGCGATCCGCTCGGCCTCCGCCATCAGGTCGACGCCGTAGCCGCTGCCCTGGAGCTTCGGGTGCACCATGACCCGCTTCAGCAGCCGCCAGTGGTCCATCAGCCCGAAGCGCATGTCCTCGAAGAACAGGACTCCGGCGAGCACGCCCGTCCCGGCCTCGTGGGCGACCAGCAGCCGGTCGGGCCGGCCGGGGCCCACCCCGGCGAACTGCTTCTCCGCCGTCACCCGGACCTCGTCCTCGGTGACCGGCGGCACGAAGCCGACCGCGCCGCCCGCGTTGCTCACCTCCGTCCAGAGACCGACGATGTCGGCCTGCAGCCCGGGGGTCAGGTCGGGGTCCAGGGTGAAGGTCAGCGTCATGGGCACAGAGCCTATCCACCCATTACGACAACGCCGTTACGGGCCCGCGCCGGCCGGTGGCGGCGGCAGGCAGCGGACAGCGGACAGCGGACAGCGGACAGCGGACAGCGGACAGCGGACAGCGGACAGCGGGCGGCAACGGCCGACGGCGGCGAGTCCTCCCGGGCGGCCGCGGAGGCCGGAGCGGATGGCGGCACGTCGTACACACCCCGGGCACGGCACGGGCCGCCATCCCTCCGGGACGCGGGCCCTGAACCCGCGCACGCGCGCTCCGCACTCGCCGAGGAGCACACCCGGGCGACCGGCAGCCACAGATATCCCCCTGCTGACCCGGCTCGGATGCTCCCTCGACGTCCCCTCGCAACGGAGAGCTGCACCCAAGAGTGATCAGTCGGATACGTCACGTCAATGGGTTGTCTGAAATTCGGAATGGTTGCGGCGCGTTTCCCAGCCGGGTGGTGCGCGGTCCGCGCGACGGAGGCACGGAGGGCACGCGCCGCACCTCGCACGCCTGCCGCGAGGCAACGGCCATGACGCGGCGTCAGCGCACCGCACCGGGGAGCGTCACGGCGGCCGGGCCGACGACGCGGGCCAGTGGCCGGAGCGGTGCCCGGATCAGCGGGCGTCAGCGGGCGTACACGCCGACCGCCGGGGCCTGCTCGGCCGCGTGGCCGGCCGCCGGGGCCGGCCCGATCTCGCACCAGACCCGCTTGCCCGAACCGTCCGGGTACCAGCCCCAGCGGTCGCAGAGCATCTCGACCAGTTCGAGCCCCCGGCCGTTGGTCGCGTCCCCGGCCGCGTGCCGGGGCGCCGGGGCGGTCCGGCTGGCGTCCGCCACCTCCACCCGCACCGTGACGACCCGCGACGCCTCCATGCCGTCCACGCCCGGACAGCAGACCGGCATGGAGAGCCTGAGCACCGCCGGACAGCCGGTGTGCACCACGGCGTTGGTCACCAGCTCCGACACCACCAGGACGATGGTCTCGGCGAGCTGCTCGTCCGGCTCCACTCCCTGGCCCTGGAGGCGCGAGCGCACCCATCGGCGCGCCCGGCCCACCTCTGCCGGGTCCGCCTGGACCGCCAGCTGTACCTGAAGTACCTGCACCGCTCCACCACCCGCACTCGCAGTTCGGCCACTCTCCCTGCCGCCCGACCCGGGCAGCAGGGCACTTGATCACGCCGGTCCGGCAGGCCACGAGCGTTCCGAGGCCCGATCGGACTGCCCATGGCTCGAACCGCCCATGGCTTCGTCACGAATACGCCTCAGGATGATCCGGCAGATCGGACGCAGCAAGCGCTTCGGGCATATTCCAGCGATCGAGGGACAGTGCAGTGCATACTGTCCCGCTCACCCTGACGAGCTTCGCACCGGCGCTCGTCCGGTGGACCGACGAGGCCCGGTTCACACCCTGTGCACGAGCGTAACGAACGTACCGCCACCAGCCCCGGATCCGGTGATCGCCACGAGCGAACCACCCTTCCCACATCTGTCCACGGTCCGTCGGACATCGACATCATCGTCATTATCACAATCTGACGATCGGACACATTTCCTCCTCTTCTTCCGACGATTCCCCCACGGCCCGGAAAGGCTCCGGATAACGTGGGGCCGAAGGCGCGGAGGAACACCCAGCCGCAGGCACCGGCCCAGCCGACCGGACTTGATCCACGGACGAGGGAGGGGGCCATGGCCGCTGCCGCGTCCGGCCCGCGCCGGGCCGCCCCGGAGTGGGACGAGCAGATCCGGTGGCGCCTCGCGCGGGGTGAGGAGACCGCCCTCGGCGAGCTGTACGACCGCTTCGCACCTCTGGTGCACGGCCTGGCCGGCTGCATCCTGGACGACCGCAAGGCAGCCCAGCAGCTCACCCGCGAGGTCTTCGCCCAGCTCTGGGAGCACCCCGAGTCCTTCGACCCCGCCCAGGGTTCGCTGCGCTCCTGGCTGGGCGCGCTGACCCGCCGTCGGGCCCTCGACCGGCTGCGCCTGCTGCACACCGACGACCACGAGCTCCAGGAACGGGCCGGCGCGGCCCGGACGCAGTACGTCGTCGAGTCCCTGCCCGACCCGCTGCGCGAGACCCTCGCCGTGACGTACTTCGACGGCCGCACCTACCAGGAGACGGCCGCGCGGCTGGGCATCAGCGAGCAGGACGCCAAGCAGCGCATCCGGCTCGGGTTGCAACTGCTGGCCGGCGCACTCGGCCGGGGCGAGGGCGCGGAGATCGGCGCGGACTGGAGCCCGGACGGGGACGCGGCCGGGTACGAGCGCGGGGACAGCCGCGGTGGCGGAGCGGCCGGGAGCGCGGTCGCCCGCGAACGCGCCGGGCGCACCGAGCCGGCACGTCCGGACGCCGGGCGCACCGGCGCGGATCCCGCGTGCCCGGCGCGCGCACATGCGGAGCGCAGGCGGACGGATGCGGCGGGGGCGAGCACATGAGCGTCGACGGCGCGCAGCACGAGGCCCTGCGCTCCCTGCTCGGTGCCTGGGCGTTGGACGCCTGCCCGCGCCGGGAGGCCGCAGAGGTCGCCCAGCACCTGACGCTCTGCCCGGAGTGCGCCGAGGAGGCCGCCAGGCTGCGGGACGCCGCCGCCCGGCTCTCCGCCGACGACCCGCTCGACCCGCCCGGGTCGCTCCGCCAGCAGGTGCTCGACTGGTGCCTGTCCCGGCGGCCCGCCGGACTGCCCGTCCCGCCCTGGGCCGCGCCGTACGCGACCGAGACCGCCAAGCTGGACGCGCTGCTGCGCGACCTGGGCCCCGAGGAGTGGCAGGAGGTCGCCGAACTGCCCTGGCACGGCGGGACGCAGCGCTGGCGTCCGGCCGAGGTGCTCTGCCACCTCACGGCGGTGGACGGCCTGCTGGCCCCCGCCCTCGGACTGCCCGACCCGGTGGCAGGGCCCGCCGAGACCGCCGCCGCCACGGACCGCGCGCCGACGCAGGGCGAACCGGCCGGTCCGACGCAGGCACCGCCGCAGGACGGCGGGCCGCTCGGGGTGCTGGAACGCAGTGAGCGGCTGATGGCCGACCGGGCCGGTTCGGAGCCTTCGGCCGTCCGCTCGATGTGGCGGCGGCAGAGCCACGCCCTGGTCCGCAGCGCCGCGCTGAAGGCCGACGGGGCTGCTCCGGTCGACTTCGGTTTCGCCACCGTGCCGCTGCGCGACGCCTTCCTCGACCGGGCCTTCGAGTGCTGGATCCACGGGGACGACATCGCCCGCGCGGTGGACTACCCCTATGCGCCGCCGGTTCCGAAGCACCTGCGGTCCATGATCGACCTGGCCGCCCGGATGCTCCCGTTCGCGCTGGCCGCGCTGCGCCGGCCCGAGCCGCGACCGGTCCGCGCCGGCGGGTCGCCGGTACCCGGGCGGGTGGTCCGGATGGTCGCCGACGGGCCGGGCGGCGGGGAGTGGCTCATCCCGTTGGACGGTCCCGAGTCACCGCCGGACCGGGCCGGACCGGTCGCCTCGATGGTCCTGGACGGCCTGGACTTCTGCCGCCTGGCGGCCGCTCACCACGACCCCGCCCACCTGATGGTCGGGGAGTTCGGCGACCGGGCCGCGATCCGGGAGGTCCTCCGGGCTACCCCGCTGCTCTCCCGGCCGTAGTGCGCACGGCCCTGCCCGCTCTGCCCGCCCGAGGCGGCCGGAGCAGCCGGGCCGGCCGGAGCGGGCAGCAGGCGGTCAGCCGAGGACGACGGTACGGCTGCCGTTGAGCAGCACCCGGCGCTCGCTGTGCCACTTCACCGCGCGGGCCAGCGCCTGGCACTCGACGTCCCGGCCGAGCGCCACCAGCTGGTCCGGCGTCACGTCGTGGGTGACCCGGGCCACCTCCTGCTCGATGATCGGGCCCTCGTCCAGGTCGGCGGTGACGTAGTGCGCGGTCGCACCGATCAGCTTCACGCCCCGGGCGTGCGCCTGGTGGTACGGCTTGGCGCCCTTGAAGCTCGGCAGGAAGGAGTGGTGGATGTTGATCACGCGGCCGGAGAGCGCCTTGCACAGGTCGTCCGAGAGCACCTGCATGTAGCGGGCCAGCACGACCAGGTCCACCCTCTCCTCCGCGACCAGGTCGAGCAGCTGCTGCTCGGCCTCGGCCTTGGTCTCCTTGGTGACCGGGATGTGGTGGAACGGGACGCCGTACGACTCGGTGAGCTCGCGGAAGTCGGTGTGGTTGGAGACCACGGCCGCGATCTCGATCGGGAGGGCGCCGATCCGGGTGCGGAACAGCAGGTCGTTCAGGCAGTGGCCGAACTTGCTGACCATCAGGACGACGCGCATCCGCTCGTCGGACGGGTGGATCTGCCAGTCCATCCGGAACGAGGCGCCGATCGCGGCGAAGCTGGCGCGCAGCTTCTCGGTGTTGACCGGCCGCTCGGCCGAGAAGTGCACCCGCATGAAGAACAGCCCGCTGTCGCCGTCGCCGAACTGCTGGCTGTCGATGATGTTGCAGCCGGTCATGAAGAGGTAGCTGGAGACCGCGTGCACGATCCCCTGCTTGTCGGGGCAGGACAGCGTGAGGACGTACTGGGTGCTGGCCGGCTGCTGTTCCACGGTGTGGGGTTCCCGTTCTGAGGTCGGTGGGTGCGCAGGCGGTCCAGGGTGTCACATATCGGACGCCGCTCGTCGCACTGCCCGTCATCCGGAACGCGCTCCCGCGGGGGCGCGGGGACTCGTGCGGACCGGAGCACGGGGACGGCTGCCGGCCGGCGGCTAGACGATCCTGGTGAGGATGCGGAGCACCTCCAGCGAACGCGGCGCCGCGTCCGGGTCGTCGCCGTCGCTCACCGCCAGCGCCACGTGTGCCTCACGGGCCGCCCGGACGGCCTCCGGCCAGTCCGGGTGGGCCAGGTAGCTCGCGGCGGGGGCGTCCGCGCCGACGGCGTGCAGGATGCGCAGCACCCGGAGGACCGCGTGGTCCACCAGCGCCGCCTCGGTGGCGTCCCGGAAGATGGTGCCGACGTACTTCTCGGCCGACCAGCGGTCCAGCCAGGTGTCCTCCACCAGCCGGTAGACGGCGTCGGTCACATCCCCGTAGCCGCTGTGCCCGGCCAGCCAGGTCTGCTGCTGGAAGGCGGGGTCGGACAGCATGTGCAGCGCGGAGCGGAGTCGGGCTCGCCAGCGCCACCAGGGCAGGTCGTTGAGCGGCATGCCGCCCATCGTGCTGGAGCGGTGCCCGCCACGAGAAGTGTTTCGGGCAGACCGGTACGAAGAATCTGAACTGGCGGACATGAGCAACGATCGTACGTTCCCCCGCGGTTAGCCCTCTACACGCGCTCTACACGCGTCGCTCCATGATCACACCTGGAGTTCCCGCTCAGTTGGCCCGGCGTTCGTCCGGCGTCCCTCTTCCTGCACCCGGCCGGGTCAAGGCTGAACGGCGCCGTACGCCAGTGACCCGGGAAGGGGCACACCAGAATGGAACCGAGCGGACATCCCGAACAGCAGCACTCGACCAGCGCCCGGCAGTCCGTACGTCACCCCCGGCGCACCATGGGGGCGCTCGCTGCGACCGCCGCGCTGCTGCCCGCGCTCCTCACCGCCTCGGCCTGCGGTGGTCCTGCCGACGCCGTCGCCGACGCCGACCGGCCGGTGACCCTGATGACCTGGGCCCCCGCCGACACCGGGTCCGCCGACCGGCCCGGCATGACCGCACTCGCCCAGGCGATCGGCCGCGAACTCAACGCCGGGGGCGGCCTGGCCGGCCACCCGGTCACCATCCTGACCTGCAACGAGCACAACACCGCCGACGGCGCCGGTGCCTGTGCCCGGCAGGCGGTCACCGCGCACGCCTTCGCCGTGGTCGGCTCGTACAGCCAGTACGGCAGCAACTTCATCCCCGCGCTGGAGGCCGCCGGGATCCCGTACGTCGGCGGGTACGGGCTCTCCACCCCGGAGTTCAGCAGCCCGCTCTCCTACCCCGTGAACGGCGGTACGCCCGCACTGATCGCGGGCAGCGGACTCCAACTGGTCGAGGCGGGCTGCCGGACCGTCACCCTGATCCGCCCCGACACCCGGGCGGGCGACACCCTGCTCGGCTACCTCTCCGGCGCGCTCAAGCCCGCCGACGTCGGGCTGATCGACCTCAGGGCGCCCGAGCAGTCCAGCGACTACGCCGCCATCGCCGCCAGGGCCATCGGCGAGGACAGACCGGGCAGTTGCATCACCAGCGCGCTCGGTGCCGAAGCCACCTCCAACCTGCTCGACCCCTACCGGCGGCTCGGTCCCAGGAACACCGTGCTGGCCTCGGTGATCGGCAGCTTCCAGCAGTCGGTGGTCGACTCCACCGGCGGCGACAGCGGGCCGCTCGGCGGCGCCTACGCGACCGGCTGGTACCCGCCCGAGAGCTCGCACGTCTGGGACGCGCTGCGGGCGGCCGTGCACGGCTACGGCAGCAGCGACACCCCGATCGACGTCTCCGACCCCGGCGTGCAGACCACCTGGGTCGCGTACGAGGTCGTCCGGCAGGCCGCCGCGCGGATCGGCGACGGGAAACCGCTCACCACGAAGACGCTCCGCAACGTCCTGGACGACGGCGAACCGATCGACACCGCCGGTGCCACCCCGCCCCTCGCCTGGGGCACCACCAGCATGCTCGCCAGCGCGGACTCGCCCCGGCTGGTGAACACCTCGGTCACCTACCAGCAGGTCAGGGGCGGACGGCTGACCGAGCCGCACCCTGGCTTCGTCGACGTCCGCTGGGTCCTCGCCGGCGGCAAGCCGCCGGCCTAGGCACTGCCCGGTCGGACGGCGGGGCCGCTCGAGGAGGGGCTGCCCCGCCGCCCGGGGCTCAGAGCTCGCTCTTGTCCTTGGTGGGCAGGCCGGTCTGGGCCGCGACGGCGTTCCAGAGGGTGGCGGCCTGGGTCTTGGCCGTGGTGGCCGTACCGCTGGCGTCGTTGGCCGCCTTGAGGTGCGGGTTGTCCTTCTTGGACGGGTCGCAGGAGGCGATCGAGTCACCGGCCCAGCCCGCGTACTCGCGGTCCGCGGTGGCCGACGCCTGCCAGGCCTTCTGCAGCTGCTCGACCAGCTGCGGACCGCTCGGGAGCTTGTCGACCTTCAGCCCGTTCAGTCCTGCGACCAGCTGGTCGCGCTGGGCGGCCGCCTGGGTGAGCGCCTGCTGCGAGTCCGGCAGCTGCTGGCACTTGCCGACCGCGTCCACCGCGCCGATGACGGCCTGGCGGCTGGAACTGGCCTTGCCCAGCAGGTCGGAGAGCGCCTGGGCCTGGGCCTTCAGCGCCGGGTCGACCGCCCCGGCGCTGCCGCCGGCGGCCGGGCTCACCGGGCTGTTGGCGACCTTGGCCACCGGCGTCGTCTTGGCCCCGGTGCCACCGCCCGTGTCGTCACCGCCGCTCATCAGCATGGCGGCCACCACGGCCACCACGACCAGTCCGCCGACGGCTGCCCCACCGATCAGCAGCTTGTTGGAACGACGCCCGCCGCCGTCCTCCACGCTGGGCGCGTACGCCGGGGGCGCGGGCGGGAAGCCCTGCGCGGGCGCGCCCGCGTACGGCTGCTGCGGCGCCCCGAACTGCTGGCCGCCGAAGGTCTGCTGCCCGCCGTACGAGGGCTGCCCGGCCGCCGGACCGCCCATCGGCGGCTGGCCCGGCACGCCCTGCTGCCCGCCGAACGACTGCCCCGGAGCTCCGAACTGCCCCGGGCCGCCGAACTGCTCGGGGGCGCCGAACTGCTGTTGTCCGCCGAACTGCTCCGGGGCCCCGAACTGCTGCTGGCCGCCGAAGGACGGCTGCTGGCCGCCGAAGGCCTGCTGCCCGCCGTACGAGGGCTGCCCGGCCGCCGGACCGCCCATCGGCGGCTGGCCCGCCATCGGCTGCTGGGGCAGCCCGCCACCGGCCGCCGGGTCGCCGGCCGGGTACGGCGGCAGATACTGCGTCGCAGCGGCCGCGTCGGGCTGCGGCCGCTGCCCGCCCTGGTGCGGCACCCCGCCGCCCCCCAGGTACTCGGGACCGCCCTGGAACTGCTCGGTGGGTACGTCCTGCTGCTGCGGTGGCGGCGCGCCCTGCGCGCCACCCGGCTCGGGGCGGAACAGGTCGTCCAGGTTGAAGTCGTTGGAGCTGGAGTACGAGCGGCGCTGGCTCAACGCGATTCCTCACCTGTGCGTGGCACCTGGCATGCGCGGGCAGGCGACGGCAGCCGGGCGGCACCCTGCCGCCCGAACCGTCTCAACCGCGTCTGCACCCGGGCCTTCCTCGGTTCTTCCGCGCGCTCGCTGACGGCGGACCACGACTACTCGGCACGCTCGGCGGCGCTGACGACGCCGGACGACGCTTCTCACGCCGAATATCGGGCCCACGCTACCTGTTCACCGGCACGGGTGACTACGCGGGCCGGTCTTCTCTCACGCGGCCTCCACGTCGACTCGGGCCTGGAACTCCCTGACCGCCCGGTTGTCCCGGTACGGTTCGAGCCTGCGCCGGAAGTCGTCCAGGTACTCCACCCCCCGGTTCGACCGCAGCCCGCTGAGCAGCCGGACGGCCTGCACCCCCGTCTCACAGGCCCGCTCCACGTCGCGCTGCTGGAGCTGGGCGGTCGCCAGCAGCACCAGGTCCACCGCCCGGCGCCGGACCCGGGTCGGCGGGTGGAGTTCCAGAGCGGTGCGGGCGTAGCGCTCGGCCTGGGCGGCCTGCTCCAAGTCGCGGTGACAGTGCGCCAGCTCGTCCGCCAGGTACGCCTCGTCGAAGTGGACGATCCAGTCGGGGTCGTCCTCCGGGTTGCGCTGCTCCATGGCGGCCAGCGCCTTGGCGGCCACCGCCTCGCAGGAGCGGGCGTCGCCGAGCAGGGCGTGCCCCCTGGCCTCCGCCGCGTAGAACATCGCCATCGCCGTCGGGGTGGCCACCGAACGGGCGCCCTCCTGTGCGGCGCGGGCGAGTTGGGCGATCTCGCGCGGGTTGCCGAGGGTCGCCGCCAGGTGACTCATCGAGGCCGCGAGCACGTAGCCGCCGTACCCGCGGTCGTCCGCCGCCTGGGCGAGCCGCAGCGCCTGGATGTAGTAGCGCTGGGCGAGGCCGGGTTGGCCGGTGTCCACCGCCATGTAGCCCGCCAGCTCGGTGAGTCGGGCGACCGCCGCGAAGAGCTGACGCCCGGTCTCCTCCCGGTACGCACCGCCGATCAGGCCGGAGACCACGCTGTTGAGGTAGTGCACCACCACCGGGCGGACGTGACCGCTGCCGAAGCGGTGGTCCAGCTCGACCAGCATCTGGGTGGTCGCCCGGATCGCCGCCACGTCCGCCGGGCCGACCCGGGGGCCGCCGGCCCTGGCCACCACCGGGTCGGGCGGGGTGATCAGCCAGTCCCGGCTGGGCTCGACCAACGCGGACGCGGCCACCGTCGCCCCGGTCAGGAACTCGCGGCGGCCGACGTCACTGCGCCAGAGCTCGCAGACCTGCTCGAGCGCGGCGCTCAGGGTGGGCGCGAACTGGAGTCCGACGCCGGAGCTGAGGTTCTTGCCGTCCGCCATGCCGATCTCGTCCACCGTGACGCTCCGGCCGAGCTTGCGGCCCAGCGCCTCGGCGATCACGGCGGGCGCCTGGCCGCGCGGCTGCTGACCACGCAGCCACCGGGCGACCGAGGTCTTGTCGTAGCGCAGGTCGAGCCCGTGCTCGGCGCCGCAGAGGTTCACCCTCCTGGCGAGGCCGGCGTTCGAGCAGCTCGCCTCCTGGATCAGCTGCTGCAAGCGCTCGTTGGGCTGTCGTGCGACAAGTGGTCTCGCGGCCATGGGTTTCGCCTCCCCACGCCCCCGGCCCTGACCGGCGGGCGACGATTCTGCATGCTCTGGTGCCGACGTGCCGACCGGTTAAGGCTTCTGACCCCAGATTAGCGATCAGCAACACCTGCGGGATACCCACGGTGACGACCCCACTCCCCGCGCGCCCTGCCAAATGCCCCTGTGCGCCCCCTGCTGCGCCGGGCGCGACCCCCGTTCGACTGCACTGCGCCCTACCGGGGTTGAGACCCGTCACCGGTACGGGTGACATCGCGTGCGGCGCACTGACCTCCCCGGCCCCGGCCGTAACCCCACTCACAGACGGTAGTTGAGCAGCACGTGGAAGACACCCCAGGAACCCAGGAGCAGGATCTGCCGCCACTGCTCGTCGAAGCCGTCAGATACGCAGAGGACCGTCACTGGGAAGTCGCCCCCGGCGCATGGCTGATCGAGGGCGACGGCGCGACGCGCTGTTCGTGCGGTGAGCCGGACTGTGCGCTCCCCGGCGCACACCCCACCAGCGCCGACTGGCGCCGCCGGGCCAGCGCGGGCCCCGGCGTGGTCAGGCGCTGGTGGACGGAGACCCCGTCGGCCTCGATCCTGCTGCCCACCGGGCGTGCCTTCGACGTCCTGGACGTCCCGGAGGTGGCCGGCTGCCTGGCACTGGCCCGGATGGAGCGGATGGGCCTGCAACTGGGGCCGGTGGTCGCCGTGCCGGCGGCGGCCGGGCGGACCGGGCGGCGGCTGCACTTCCTGGTGCTGCCCGGGGTGCAGAGCAAGCTGCCGGAGCTGCTGCGCAAGCAGGGCTGGCCCCCCGGCCGGCTCGACCTGGTGGCCCGCGGCGAGGGTGACTTCATCGTCGCCCCGCCGTCCCGGGTCGGTGCGTACCGGTTCGCGCAGTGGGCCCGGCCGCCGTCCGCACTGAACCGGTGGCTGCCGGACGCCACCGAGCTGATCAGCCCACTGGCGTACGCCTGCGGGCGGGGTGGCGTCGCGCCGGCCGTGCCGCGGATCCAGCCGGTGGCGGTGCGCTGAGACCTCCCCGGCCGGCCGCTCGGCCGCACCTGGACCACCGCCCCTACGCCTATCGGGTGAGGGGCGGCGCTGCGCGGGACCACGCGCGCACCTGACGGGCCCTGTCTCCCACCGGAGACAGGGCCCGTCAGACGCATGTGCGGATAAAAGACCGGTGTACCCGATCACCCGTCGCGAAAGCCCCTCGTACGAGTGACAGCGCTCAAGGATTGCGGTGATCTGCCGAGGGGAGGAATTCCGACGAGAGGGGCGGTCCGAGAGAACAGGAAGGCGGCGCAGCAGGCAGGACACCGGGGCCGGATCAGGCACCAGGGGGCAGCAGGACCGGGGGATCACCGGGAGGGCGTTCGGACGGGGAAGCCGAGCGTGGTGAACGGGGAGAAGCCGGGGGGCCGTGACACGGATCGCGCTCGGGGCGGTCGGGTGGCACGGGCCGGGGGATCAGGGAGGGAAGCGGGGAGGGCCGCGGAGCCCGGTGCACGGGGATGCACCGGGCTCGTCGGCATGTCGTCCCGGACGACCGGACGGCGGCTCAGGCGGGGCGGCGGCACGGGCGGAACGGCCGCCGGACCGCCCCGGGGTGCCGGGGTACCGGGGTACCGGGGGGACCTGCGGCGGGGGAACCTACGACTGGGTGACGAAGACGTGGGCCGTGATGTCCTTGCCCAGCTCGGCCGGGCTCTCGCCGCTGCCCACCAGCAGGCCCCCGATCCCGGTCGCGACCTGCACCGTCGCACCCGGGCGGACGCCGGCCCGGCGCAGCGTGCGCATCAGGTCCTCGTCGGTCTGGATCGGCTCGCCGATCCGGCGGACCACGACGCTGGTGCCGCCCTCGCCGGGCTGCACCGCGTCCAGGGTGACCAGGGCGGCGTCGAAGCCCTCGCCCTCCGCCTTGGGGTCACCCAGCTCGTCCAGGCCGGGGATCGGGTTCCCGTACGGGGACTGGGTGGGGTGGCCGAGCATGGCGAGCACCTTGCGCTCCACGGTCTCGCTCATCACGTGCTCCCAGCGGCAGGCCTCCTCGTGCACCTCCTCCCACTCCAGGCCGATCACGTCGACGAGCAGGCACTCGGCGATGCGGTGCTTGCGCATGACCCGGACGGCGAGCCGACGGCCCTCCCCGGTCAGTTCGAGGTGGCGGTCGCCGGCCACCTGCAGCAGGCCGTCGCGCTCCATCCGGCCCACGGTCTGGCTCACCGTGGGGCCGCTCTGCTCCAGGCGCTCCGCGATCCTGGCGCGCATCGGGGTGATGCCCTCTTCCTCCAGCTCCAGGATGGTCCGAAGGTACATCTCAGTGGTGTCGATCAGCCCAGACATCGCAGCCGGCTCCGTTCATCGGTGTCCTCACGCCAATTCTGACGTACTGCGGGGACAACCAGAGCCGCCCGGCCCCTGTGCCCAGGGCATTTCGTCCCTGTTGACAGCGGGCCACCGCAGGCCGCACGGTGCTCGCCGTAGCTTTCTCCATTGCTTTTCCCGAACTGCGGTCCGGACCGTCCCGACCGCACAGCACGGTACGGAGATCTGATGAGCGACCTGGTCGGACAGTACTTCGATGCCGCGGTGGCCCACCTCCGGCGAGTCCGTACCGAGGAGGCCGGGACCATCGAGCAGGCCGCATCGCTGCTGGCGGACGCGGTGGCGGAGGGCCGGCGGATCTTCACCTTCGGCGCCGGGCACTCCTCCCTGCCGGCCCAGGACGTGGTCTACCGGTCCGGCGGACTCGTGGTGATCAATCTGCTGAACGTGCCCGGCATGATCGGGGTCAACGTGATGCCCGCACCGCTGGGCAGTGCGCTGGAGCGGGTCTCCGGCCTCGCTCCGGCGACGCTCGACCTCACCCCCGCCCGCGAAGGGGATCTTCTCTTTGTCATCTCGCTCTCCGGCCGCCAGGTCATGCCGGTCGAACTCGCCCAGCACGCCAGGTCCCGCGGACTGCGGGTGATCGGGGTCACCTCGCTGGCGTACCCGGGCGCGGTCTCCTCGCAGCACCCCTCCGGGACCTATCTCAAGGACCACTGCGACGTGGTGCTGGACAGCAAGATCGCGGTCGGCGACGGCGAGCTGTCCCACCCCGACGCCGGGACCGGTTTCGGGTCCGTCTCCACCGTCGTGACCAGCGCACTGATGCAGGCCGTGGTGGCCTCGGCGGTCGGCAAGCTGGCCGACAAGGGCATCACCCCGCCGCTCTTCCGCTCCGGCAACGTCGACGGCGGCACCGAGTGGAACGCCCGGGTGATGGCCGAGAACGCCGACCGGATCTACTACGCCTACTGAGACCGGCCGGCAGCCGGGGACAGGTCGGGGCCCGCGCCGGGTTGCGGAGATTGGCCGGACAGGACGCGTACCGGCCCCCCGCCCGGGGCAGTAGGTACCTGCTGAGGTCACGGCGAGGAGGCGGTGGGGGCCGACATGGCAGCGGGGTCAGGGCGGTCGAACCGGCGCTTCGAGGAGCGCGAGCTGCTGCCCGAGCTGTTCTGGACGGCCGATTCCTCCTCGTTGCAGGGGCAGCGGCGGGCCGTCGCGCTCTCCCGCTGGGAGCTGCTGCTGCTGGTCGCGGCGGCGGCCTCCGGTTCGGCGGACGGCAGGCTCTGGGCCTGGATCGCGGCCTTCGCCTACCTGTGCACCGTCGTGATGGCCGCCGTGGTCAGCCGCCAGAACCCGCAGGGCCTCTGGTACGAGGGGCGGGCCGCCGCCGAGTCGGTGAAGACGCTCTCCTGGAAGTACGCCGTGCGCGCCGACGCCTACCAGCCGCCGCCGCGCACCCTGCCGGATGCCGAACGGCTGTACGACGCACAACTCGGGGGAATTGTCGGCCAGTTCGGCACCACCCGGGCGATCCCGCAGTTCGAACGGGTGCAGGCCGAGCTGTCCGCCTGGCGCGGGCCCCTGCTCGGACGCCCGGCCCACCATCCGCAGATCACCGAGACCATGGAGGCGCTGCGCGAGCAGCCGCTGGCGGTCCGCCGCGAGGTCTACCTGCGGGAACGGGTGCAGACCCAGCGCGACTGGTACCGGGCCAAGGCCCGGCAGTGCGCCAACGCCAGCCGCTGGGCCAACCTGCTCGGCATCGCGCTGCCGCTGCTCGGCCTCGGCCTTGCGGTCCTGCGGGCACTCGGGTACTTCAGCTACGACGCGCTCGGCACGGTCTCCGCCGTCGCCGCCTCGATCGCCGCCTGGGCCCAGCTGCGCCAGTACCGGCCGCAGGCCGCCGCGTACTCGCTGGCCGCCTCCGAACTGGCCGTGATCGAGGCCCAGTTGAGCGGCCTGGAACTGGGGTCCGAGGAGGCCGAGGAGGTCTGGGCCCGCCTCGCCAGGGACGCCGAGGACGCGATCTCGCGGGAGCACACCACCTGGCAGGCGCGCCGTGAGGTCCGCAACCTGGACGTGGCGGGGTGACGAACCCCCACAGTGGGCATGTACCGGACAGCACTTCCTCGGAGGCGCGGGGCACCGCGGCGACGCCGCGGGCGGCCGCCGGAACATCCGGCGGGCCCAGCCCCCGCACCCTGGAGGCGCCTTCAGGATCCTTGCCCACTGACGAAGGAGAGACCGAGTGGCGGAACTCCTGGTCCAGGTCGCCGACGGCCGCAGGCTGGCGGTGGACACCCACGGACACATGCAGGGCCGTCCGGTCTTCCTGCTGCACGGCACCCCCGGCAGCCGGGTCGGCCCGCTGCCGCGCGCCTCGGTGCTGTACCGGCTGGGCGTCCGGCTGATCTCCTTCGACCGTCCCGGGTACGGGGACTCCACCCGGCTGCCCGGCCGCCGGGTGAGTTCGGCGGCCGCCGACGTGGCGGCCATCGCGGACGCACTGGGCATCGGCGACTTCGCCGTCCTCGGCCGCTCCGGCGGCGGGCCGCACGCGCTGGCCTGTGCGGCCCTGCTGCCCGACCGGGTGACCAGGGTGTCGGCGCTGGTCAGCCTGGCGCCCCGGCACGCGGAGGGGCTCGACTGGTACGCCGGGATGACCGAGGCGAACCGGCACAGCTACAGCGAGGTCGAGCGCGGCCCGCACCGCTTCGTCGACACCTTCCAGGTCAGGTCCCGGAAGATCAAGGACGATCCGGCCGCGCTGATCCAGGGGCTGGTCCCCGAACTCCCGCCCACGGACCGGACGGTGGTCACCGACGCCGGTATCCGCCGGATGCTGCTGAACACCTACCGCGAGGCGTTCCGGTACGGCGCGTACGGCTGGATCGACGACGCCCTCGCCTTCACCAGCCACTGGGGCTTCAAGGTGGAGGACATCGGTGTCCCGACCAGGCTCTGGCACGGCGCCGACGACCAGTTCTCCCCGGTCGGGCACTCCCAGTGGCTCGCCGACCACATCCCCGGTGCCGAGCTCTACCTGGAGCCCGGCGCCGCCCACTTCGGGTCGCTGCGGGTGATGGCCGAGGAACTCAGATGGGCGGCGGGCCCGGCCAGGTGACCCCGCACGGCAGGGAGCGGTCTGCCGGTGCGCGCAGGTCCCCGCAGCGGCCCGGCCCCAGCCGTCGGAGGGCTACCCCCGTGCCCCGGCCGGGGCGACCGGGGTGACCGGGTCCCGGCCGGCCAGGACGGCGAGCACGTTGTCGACGGCCAGGCCGCCCATGGCCTGCCGGGTACGGACGGTGGAGCTGCCCAGGTGCGGTGCCAGTACGGCGCGTTCCTGCGCCAGCAGGGCGGCCGGGACGGCGGGCTCGCACTCGAAGTTGTCCACGGCCGCGGCGAACAGCGCGCCGGAGTCCAGGGCGGCGGCCAGCGCCTCCTCGTCCACCACTCCTGCGGTCATGCTGACCACCACCGCACCGGCGGGCAGCCGGGCGAGGCGCTCGGCGTCGAGCAGGTGCCGGGTGCCGGCGTTGAGCGGGCAGGTGACCACCAGCACCTGGGACTGCGCGAGCAGTTCGTCCAGCGGGAGCCAGCGGGGACCGTCCTCGGCGTCGTCGGCCGGCCGGGTGCGGTTGTGGTAGCCGACCGGCATGCCGAAGGCGGCGGCGCGGCGGGCCACCGCCTGGCCGATCCGGCCCATGCCAAGGATGCCCAGCGGGGTGCCGGAGAGTTCCATGCCGAGCAGGAAGTTGGGCGCCCAGGCCCAGGGCCGCCCGGAGCGCAGCCACCGCTCCCCCTCGCCGAGCCGCCGGGTGGCGGCCAGCAGCAGGGCCCAGGCCATGTCGGCGGTGGCTTCGGTGAGCACGCCGGGGGTGTTGCTGACCGGCACCGCACGTGCGGCGCAGGCGGCGAGGTCCACGTTGTGGGTGCCCACCGCGTGGTTGGCGACCAGTCGCAGGCCGGGGCCGGCCGCGTCCAGGAACTCGGCGTCCACCACGTCGTCCAGGGTGGTGACGACCGCCGCCTTGCCCGCCACCGCCTCGAGCAGCTCGGCCCTGCCCATGGGCAGGTCGTCGTCGTGCAGGGTGACGGCGCAGAACGGCGTGAGCCGTTCCAGCACCCCCGGCGCGAGGCGGCGGGTGACGAGGACGGGAGGCAGTGGCGAGGGCTCGGTCACAGCTCGGCAGCGTACCCGCTCGGGGCGGCGCCCCACCGCGCGAGCGGTCCACGCACACGGCCGGCGCGGCAGGGCGGGGCAGGGCGGGCCCCGGCAGGCCCGCCCGCGCCGCCACGCGGATCCGCGACTACACCGGCTGGGGTTCCAGATCGCGGTTGATCCGCTTCCAGCCCCGGGCGGAGACCGTGTTGGGGTGCTCCTCGCCGAAGAGGCGGATCAGTTCGGCCACCGCGTGGTCGCGCAGCTCGGTGGCCTGTGAGAGCCGGCCCGCCTTGCGCAGGGTGACCCCGAGGTTGGCCTCGCAGGCGATGGCGTCCGGATGGGTGGGGCTGTACCGGTTGCACAGGCCCGCGAACGCCGTGCGCTCCAGCTCCTCCGCCTTGGCGAGCTGGCCGTCCTCCCCGTACGCGTTGGCCAGGTTGATCATCGCGTTGAGAGTGAACGGGTGGTCGGGGCCGAGCACCCGCTCGAGACCGGCGACGGTGTGCCGGCCGCGCCGGATCGCCTCCTCGACCTCGCCGCTGCCGCGCAGGTAGATGCCCAGGTTGTTCTCGCAGGCCAGCGTGAACGGGTGCTCGTCGCCGAACAGCCGCCGGTGGCCCTCGAAGACCGTGGTGGCGAGGTCCCGGGCGGCCTCCTTGTCGCCGGAGGCGGAGTGGTCGGCCGCCAGGTTGAGCGCGCAGGCCAGGGTGTCCGCCGCCTCCGCGCCGTAGCGGTCAAGGTAGCGCTCGTAGGTCTGCATGGTGAGTTGGCGGGCCTCCCGCAGATGCCCCTCCCGGCGCAGCGACACCGCGAGGGACTTGGCGTTGCGCAGGTTCTCCGGCAGGTCCGGCTGCAGGACGTCGGCGAGTTCCTCGGTGACCTCCCGCAGGAGTTCGATCGAGCCCTTGTAGTCGCCGACCTCGCGCAGGTCACGGGCCAGGTTGGACTTGCTGGAGAGGGTGTACGGGTGCCTGGGGCCGAGGACGGCGAGGCGGCGGTCGAAGGTCTCCTGGTCGAGGTCGCGGGCGGCCTCGCTGTCGCCGACCAGGCGGTAGTCGATGGCCAGGTTGTTGGCGATGGAGAGCGTGCGGGCGTTCTCGTCGCCGAACAACTCCCGGAACTGGCTGTAGGTTTCGAGATCGAGGTCGAGCGCGTCCTGGAACCGCCCGAGCGCCCGCAGGTCGGCGCCGAGCGAACCGGCGGTCATCAGGGTGTACGGATTGTGCTCGCCGAGCAGCTCCCGCTGCCCGGCCAGGGTGGACTCGTCGAGCTGCAGCGCGTCGGAGTAGTTCCCCTGCGAGCGGAGCACGTTGGCGAGTTGGAAGTTAAGGCTGAGGATCTGGCGGCGGAGGTTGCGGCGTTCGAGGTCGTCGCCCTCACCGGACAGCCGCTCGACCCAGGTGGTGTCCAGCTGCTCGGCCAGTGCGCGGGCCCGGTCGAGGTCGGTGCGCTTCCACAGGTAGCGGACCCGGTCGATGAGGAGTTCACGGGTCTCGCGCTCGTCGCAGTCCTGGGCGCGGGAGGGTGCCAGGTGCGGCCAGATCCGTTCGAAGCGCGGCCAGTTGGCCGGGTTGTCGGTGTCGCCGAGCACCGGGCGGGCACCCACCAGGATGCGGTGCACCTCGTGCATGGCGTTCAGCCGGTCGTCCTCGCTCATCTCGGAGCGGACCACGGCCTGGACCAGGCGGTGCACCTGGAAGCTGTTGCTGGCCGCGTCCACCTTGGCCAGCGCGTACCGGCCGACCGCCTGGATCACCTTGCCGAGCATGAAGGTGTCGCTGAGGTCCTCGTCGTAGCGGACCAGGGCACGGATCATCTGGTCGCTGTAGAAGAGGTCCATCGAGATCGGCTCGGGCGCGAAGAACGCGCAGAGCTGCAACAGCCGCACCGCCGCCGGGGACTGCTCGCGCAGCCGGGCGATGGAGACGTTCCACGTGGCGCCGACCTGGCTGGGGTAGTCGGCGGGGCGGCCGACCGCGAGCGCCTTGGTGGCCTCGGCGTGCAGCTGGGCGACGTAGGTGTCCACCGGGGTCCGGGTGGTGTCCAGCCAGGCGGCCGCCACCTCGACGGCCAGCGGCAGGTCGCCGACCGCGTCGGCCACCCGGTCGGCGTCCTGCCGGGAGAGGCCGCGGGTGCGGCGGGTCAGGTGCTCGATGCTCTCGCCGCGGGTGAAGACGTCGACGCCGAGCACCCCGGCCTGCCCGGACCACGCCTGGTTGCGCGAGGTCACCAGGATGTGGCCGGAGCCGCCGGGGAAGTACCGGCGGATCTCGGAGGGCTCGTCGGCGTTGTCGAAGATCAGCAGCCAGCGGGAGGTCGGGGTGCCCCGGCGCAACGCCTCCCGGGCGGCCTCGGCGGCCTCGTTGACGCTGTCACCGACCCGCAGGCCCAGCCGGGAGGCAAGGTCCGCGAGCGTGGAGGGGACGAGTTCGGTCTGCTCGGCGTCGATCCACCAGACCAGGTCGTAGTGCGACATGTACCGGTGGGCGTACTCCAGCGCGAGCTGGGTCTTGCCGACACCGCCGAGCCCGTAGAGCGTCTGCGGGGTGGGCAGCACCACCGTGGGGCCGCCGACCAGCTGGTCGCGCAGCTCGTCGAGGACCTTGGCGCGGCCGGTGAACGAGGGGTTGCGCTGCGGCACGGACCAGTACGCGGGCTTGGTGCCGGGGAAGCGCGGGACCGCCCCGACGCTCTCGCCTGCGGTGACGTCGCCCCGGCCGAGCGCGCGCAGCAGGATCGCCGCCGCCTGGTCCTCGTCGCGCCCCACCAGGTCGACCGGGTTGCGGTTGTTGAACGGTGCGGCGAGCCGGACGTCGCTGACCCGGACCGGGACCAGCTGGCGCCGGGTGCCCGCCGGATCGAAGCCCGCCATCGAGTCCCACAGCGCCCTGGCCTGCGGTGAGCGCAGGTAGGCGGCCGAGAACACGGCGACCGTCCGGAAGGCGGCGTCGATGCCCCGCTCGGTCTCCGAGCGCGAGTCCGCCCCCGCGCCCAGGTCCCGTGGCACCACCCGGAATCCGGCGTTCTCCAGCACCGCGGCGATCCAGTCCGCCCACATCCGGTCCTCGGGCACGTACGACAGGTACAGGTCGGCCGGGACGGTCGGCCGGCGCCGGGTGTAGGCGTCCACGAAGCGCAGCCGGACCTCCTCGTCCACCGGGGGCAGGCCGGTGACCCTGCCCTTGGTGATCACCGAGGTGATCCGCTCGCAGGCGGCCAGCATCGAGGTGGGCGTACCGACCTGGTCGCCGAAGGTGGCCAGGATCTCCTCGTAGGCGTAGAAGGGCCGGTACGGTACCTCCACCGAGCCCCAGTACTGGGCGAGTTCCTCGTCCGCCAGGCCCTCGGGCAGGCCGCCGAACCGCAGTCGGGCCAGCGCCCGCCCGGCGTCGGCCTTCTCCTTCTCGCCCTCGTCGATCCGCATCGGCACCGGCAGGATCCGGATGCCGCGCTCCCGGTACCGGTCGTTGATGTGCTGGGCGATCTTGGAGGCGCCCTCGATGCTCTGGTCGCTGAGGGTGAAACAGACCACCAGGTCGTCGGGCATCTGCACGGTGCAGATCTCCGCGATGTCGGAGAGGCCGGTCCGGCTGTCGATCAGGACGTAGTCGTAGCGGCGGCTCATGTCCCGGCGCAGTGCGTCGAAGAACTGCCCGCCGTCGAACCGCTCGTAGAACAGGTCCCAGTCCAGCCGGCCGACGGTCTCGGAGTAGTCCCGGTTGGGCTGGCCGGCCGAGAGGAAGTCCAGGCTGCCGCCGGCCGGGAAGCCGGGCCAGGAGAGCGAGAGGGCGTGCGGGTGGACCCGGGCGAAGTCCTCGTGCCAGTTGGGGGCGTGGTCGACCTCGCGCAGCGCCTCCTCCCGGTACTCGGTGATCAGGTCCATCATCCCGGTGGTCCCGGCGAGCGCCGCCGGGTCCAGGAAGGGATGGAAGAAGCGGGCCAGACCCGGCGCCTCCAGGTCCCAGTCGACGGTGAGCACCCGGAAGCCGTTGGCGGCCAGGATCCAGGCCGTGTTGGCCAGTGCCATGGTGCGCCCGGTGCCGCCCTTGTACGAGTAGAAGGTGACGATCCGGCCCTGCCGGTCCTCGTTCGCCTGCGGCTCGCCCTCCGGCGTGGTGGCGCTCTGGGCGCGCAGCCGGAGGTTCCTGGTCGGGTTCTCGGTCATGCTTCTCCTCCCCCGAGACCGGCCCCCGGAGGACCGTCCTCCTCGTCACGGGCCGCCTCCTGACTGCCCGGCTCGCTGCGGCCCGTCCCGGGCCGCCACGGCCTGGGCTCCCCGCCGAAGGCCTCCCGCAGGCTGGGCTTGGGTGCGCCCGGCCTGGCCTGGCCGCCCCTGGACCGGTCCTCGAAGGCGTACTTGGCCCGCATCGCGGCCCGTGGCAGTGCGTCCTCGAAGTCCTCCAGCGTGGCCAGCCCTGCGGCGTCCTCCTGGAAACTCGGCTTGGCTTCGCGGCGTTTGAACTTCAATGTGGTGGCGCTGAGTTCGGACAGCGGACGGTCCTGCTCGACACAGTCCGCATCAGAGGTGTTCCACGGTTCCAGCACGCTCACCCAGGGCGGGTTGCTGCGATCGAATCGGGCGACGATTTCCCGCCGCTCCTCGTCCCGCAGCGCCCAGCGGTCCAGCAGGACCAGTCCGGGCGCGGCCGGCTCGCCGTTCGAGAGGATCTCCTCGGCCTCCTGGTCGAACTCGTGGATGCTCGGATGGAACCCCAGCTGCTTGGCGAGCCGCATCGCGTGCTCGGCCAACGGCCGTGCGGACTGCGGCTGGTAGGGGTGCCAGTCGACCCGGCGCGGCCCGTAGTAGTCGGGGTTGCGTCCCTCGGGCAGCTCCGACTGCCGGTAGGAGAACACCGATATCCGCAGCTGTTTGGTGGGAGCGAGCGCCTTGAACGCACTGGGCTGGGCCTGAAAGTCGAGCGGGCGCCCGACCGGGATCACCGTCGCCTCGGCGACGTCCACGATGCGCTTCGCCAGGCGGTGCACGGCCAGCTCGTACGAGGTGCGGAAGTAGCTCAGCTTCATCAGCGCGTACAGGCCCTCGGCCGCGTAGTCGGGACCGAAACTGCTGTGGTTGAACTGGAGTTGGCTGGCCACCTCGGGCAGCTGGTAGTTGCCCATGGCCACCCAGAGCACCGGAACGATCCCGCTGCTCTGCTCCGAGGTGGAGCGCTCCGGATAGACCGGGCGCTGGGTGAAGGAGTACCACTCCTGGCCGCAGGCCAGGCTGTTGAAGTAGCGCGGGGAGTAGAGCGGGACGAAGACCCGGCAGGTGGCCAGCTCCTGGGAGAGTCGTTTCGCCCACAACGTCCCCTGGTGCATGGACTGGTCCATGAAACCGACCGGCGCGCCCTCCGGCAGGTCGGTCAGCTGGAGCACGGCCTCGCAGAGGTCGTCGTACAGCTTGCTCACCCAGTGGTTGGGGTCTCCCGCTCCTCTGGTACCCGCACGCGGAGTGTGCGCGTAGCTGAGGAAGAAGTACGGCCGTGCCGCGTCCTCATCCCAACCCCCAGGGTCGTCGTACACACGCGCCTCCCCCGAGACCGTCCGGTGTGTGATGGTGGTGTACCGCACCGGACGTAGCCGGTACTACGTCCAGTTCCCAGTTACGTCGTTCCCCCACGGAGGGGCTGTCAGTCTAGGAACCTCGGCTTCCCCAAGGGAATAGGGCGACACCGGCCGACTGCGCGTGCCCGGGTCAACCGGGGTGGCCGGGCTGCGAAGATTCAACTGCGGTGATCGCGGAGGAACTTGTCCGCCACGTCCACTCCCTCGGCGATCCGCAGGAGGTAGCAGCTCGCATCACCGAGAGTACCCGCGAGCAGGCTCGGCATGCCCGTCTCCAGCGCGGAGGTCATCGGTTCGAAGTGCTCGTCCCGCAGGTGGACGGCCTCGAAGTGCACCCAGCGCCGCTGCCCCCTGCGGTCGGTGACCACACAGCCGTAGCGCTGCATGGGTGGGTCGTCCTGCCGGTACTCGGCCAGGTGGAAGGCGGTGCAGCACCAGACGGGCACACCGATCAGCAGGGCGCGGGCCCCCCGGTCGTACAGTTTCCGCACCGGCGACCGCTCGCCCAGGTGCCCGGCCCAGCGGTGACCGCGCATCAGCTCCCGCGCCCGACTGCCGAGTGCGGTGAAGGAGGTCTGCGGATGGCTGCTGCGCACCGCCTTCGGATGGCTGCGGACCAGCTCGGAAAAGTGGCCGAGAATCTTCGATGTGGGCGTCGTCGCGGGATCGAACGGCGGTTTGGCGTCCCAGTACGCCTGGCGCTGTGCGGGGGTCATCCCGTCGGTGGGCGCCAGGGCCAGCCGGGAGGTGTTGGAGTTCTCCGGCGTCGCCGTGTAGACGACCAGGGTGCCGTCGGGGCCGAGCACCCGCAGCAGGGCCTCCAGCAGGGTGGCGGCGCCGTTCACCATCGGCCCGACCGAGCGGAGCGAGGACTGCACCAGCAGTGTCTCGCCCGGCTCGACGCCCAGCCGGTCCAGGTCCGCCGTCAGCCGGTCCACGCCGTGCATCGCCGCCCCCTCCCGCGGAGTTCGAGGTCAGGAGCCGGCCAGCGCGGCGCGGGCGCGCCACTCGGCGAGGTTGTGCTCCGCGGCCCGGCGCGCGGTGCGCTCGGCCTCGGCCGGGAGCGGAAGTCGCAGCCACGGCGTGAGCCCGGCGTGCATCCCCTCGACGAAACGCGCCCCGGCCGCCGTCAGCGCGCCGGAGCCCGCCAGTGTCTCCAGGGCCTGCGCGGTGTGCGCCCGCCAGGTCGCGAGTTCCACCCGCGCGTGGTCGGCCACCTCGCCCGGCAGTCCGTCGTAGGCCCGGACCCGGGTGGCCCAGTACTCGGTGACCGCCAGGTGCGCGTACGTCCCCTGCAGCAGCCCCTCCAGCGGGCGGGCGTCGGGCCGCCAGGGCGCGTAGTAGCGGCCCTCGTCGGCCTGGTCGTACAGGTCGTGGAAGTCCAGCACCGCGCCCAGCTTGACGTGCTGGAACTCGTGCGCGATCAGCAGCGCCAGGGTCGGCGCGGTGGCGGGCCTGGCGATGCCGACCGCGCCGAACGCCTGCCGGGCCGCCGCGCTGACGTCCCGCCCTGCCGGGGCGGAGCGGAGCGGGGTGATGGTGCCGAGCCCGACCCGCAGACCGGTGGCCTGACCGGGCAGATCACGCAGGATCAGCTCCCAGGCCTCGCGCAACGCACCCGTCCAGCCGAGCAGTTCGGCCTCGCCCAGGCGGTCCTCGACCGGCCACTGGTGGCTGTCGCGCTGGGGGTCGGTGTCCTCCAGCGCGACCGTCCAGCCGCCGGCCAGCGCGAGCCTCCGGACCGGCTGCCACTGCTCGCCGCCCGCCGAGTCCCAGCCGACCCGGACCCCGCGCACGGTGAACCCGTCCGCGGTGCCGCGCAGTTCGGCCCGGCCGGCACCGACGGTCAGCACCCGGCCGAGCGTCGGCAGGTGCACCGCCCCGCCGCGGACCGGCACCGGCAGCTCGAAGTCCAGGCCGGCCCGCAGCGCCGCGGCGGCCGCGATCTCGGCGAGCGAGCCGAGGTCGGCGCCCGGCTCGCCGCTCAGGCAGCGCACCGCCCAGGCGCGGACGTAGGGGTGGGCGAGCACCGCGTCCAGCGCCTCGGGGGCCCGGGCGTCCAGCTCGGTCAGCAGCGACCAGGGCTCGCCCGGCTCGCCCGCGAGCGCCGCCAGCAGCCGCCGGGTGACGCCGAGTTGGGCACCGGCCAGGGCGGCCACCGTCGATGCGCTGCCGTGTCCGCCGGCCAGCTCGTCCAGTTGGCGCTCGGTGAGCACCGGTTCGACCGGTGCGCTCTGGGCGGGTACGACCGCGCGGGTCGCCACCCGGTCCCGGATGGTGGTGATCAGTCTCATCAGGTCCCCGCAGAAGACGGAGGGATTGGCGAAGCCCGGTCCGCTGCGGTAGCGGTGCGCGTAGAGGCCACCGCCGCAGGAGCGGACGACGGGACAGGAACGGCACTCCTCGCACAGCCCGGCAAGCCCGGACTGGCGCTCCACCATCCCGGGGTGGGCGGCCACCTCGTCCAGGGTGTGGGTGAAGAGGTCGAAGCCGGTGGCCGGTGCGCCGTCGTAGGCGGTCTTGAGGCTGTCCGCCTGCTCCAGCGTGCCGTCCGTCTCGATCACGACCAGGTCGGCCGGGTCGAGTCCGAGCGACTCGGTGAGGCTGGACTGCCCGCGCAGGGTGCGGTGCACGGAGTCGAAGGTGCGCACCGGGACGGGACGACCCTGGGCCGTCCAGCGGTCGTAGACGGCCATCAGCCAATCTGCGTAGGGCGTCCGGCCCGCACCGGACGGCCGCTTCGGCGGCTGGTCCCAGGTGGCGTGCGGGAGCAGGAAGTCGATCCGGGGCGGTTCGAGGGCGACCAGTGCGTCATGGACGGCGACCGGATCGTTCTCCACGTCGATGGTGCAGAGCAGCCCGGCGTAGAGGTGCCGGTACTCGGGGAGCCGGAGCAGCTCGACCGCGGCGATCACCTTGGCGTGACTGCTGCGTCCGTCCGCGAACCTGCGGTGCCGGTCGTTGGCGGCCCGGTCGCCGTCGAGCGAGATGCCGACCTTGATCTCCAGCTCGGCGAAGAGGTCGCAGTAGGCCCGGCTGAGCAGTACGCCGTTGGTGTGGATCCGCAGGTCCAGGGCGCAGCCGGGCGGGAGGGCCCGGCGGAGTTCCGTGGCGGCCCGCCGCAGCAGGGCGGGGCCCGCCAGCAGGGGTTCGCCGCCGTGCAGGACGACGTGGACAGCCGGCAGACGGTGCACCCTGGCGTGTTCGGCGATCCGCATCGCCGCCGCCGCCAGCACTCGCTCGGAGACCGCGCGCGGTTTGCCGCGCCAGCTGGTGTCGGCGTGTTCGTACACGTAACAGTGGTCGCAGGCGAGATCGCACCTGCTGTGCACTTTGAGGACGAACTGCGAGAACGGGACCGTCAAGGGGGACATCAGCGTCTGCCGGCCGTATCAGCCTGTCAGATCGAGGAGTTGAAGGCCGCCACGGCGAGTCGGCCCGAATCACCGCCGGGCAGCACCCGGTGCAGATCGGAGGTGAGCCTGTCGGTACCCAGAGCGGCGAGGGAGGCGAGCGAGGCCCGTGGAGCTGGCTCCTCGACGGCCTCGCGGTCAGCTGGCCCGGTGACGAGTGCGGCGACCATGTGATGTCTCGTTTCTGCGAGTGGAACGGTGAGGGATCGGGTTAAACACAGAAGCCTCCCCTCGCCCTGGTCCACCCAACGGCGAGTATCCCGAGAGGTGCCTGCGGTTTCCCCGTAATTAACCCGTCCGAGTGAATTGGTTCAGTATGTTGAGCGAATCGCACTACTGCGACTGACGGCATCAGCTATAGCCGCGCGCCCGGGCCGCCGGAATCCGAGCCTAGGGGGAATGGCCGGGGGAAACACCGGTCCGACCGGCCATTCCATCGCATCGGCGGACTGCCCGGCTACTGCAACTGGCGTAGACCAGCCATGATCGCGGCCGCGCACGGCCGCGACGGGCTACGGGCTTACGGGGCTACGGGCAGAGCCGCTCGACCCGCCAGCCGCCGCCCTCGGCGACGTACCGCAGCCGGTCGTGCAGCCGGTTCTCCCGGCCCTGCCAGAACTCCACCCGCTCGGGGACCACCCGGTACCCGCCCCAGAACGGCGGAACCGGCACGCCCTCGCCCTCCGGGTAGCGGCGCTCCAGCTCGGCGTAACGCTGCTCCAGCACCTCCCGGCTGCCCACCGGGCTGGACTGCTCACTGGCCCAGGCGCCGAGCTGCGAACCGTGCGGCCTGGTACGGAAGTAGGCCGCCGTCTCGTCCCGGCCGACCTTCTCCACCCGGCCGGCCACCTGCACCTGGCGGGCGATCGCGATCCACGGAAAGAGCAGCGAGGCATGGGGGTTGACGGACAGTTCGCTCCCCTTCTGCGAACCGTAGTTGGTGAAGAAGACGAAGCCCCGCCGGTCGTAGCCCTTGAGCAGGACGGTCCGCGAGCTCGGGTGGCCCTGGGCGTCCGCGGTGGAGAGCACCATGGCGTTCGGCTCCACCACGCCGGCCTCGTCGGCCTCGTGGAACCACCGGGTGAACTGGGTGACCGGGTCGGCTGCGAGCTGTTCCTCGCCCAGGCCCTCGTGCTGGTAATGCTTGCGCATCACGGTCAGGTCCGGACCCGGCCGGTCCTCGGTCGGCGTGGTCAGGGATGTCGGGTGGCGTTCCGCGGTAGGCACGCCAACATCATCCCGTACGACAAGCGCCGGGTACCGCTACGTCCGGGGAAACCCGGGCGGGAGATAAGGTGTCCCGCCGTCCGGGCGCCACCCGCCGCACAGGGAGTATGTCCGGAATCATCCGGAACTCTCCGGGATGTCCACCGGCGATATCACCCCCGGAACCGGGTTGGATGTGGCCCTAGGGGAAACATCACCGTGGTGGTGTATGGCGTAATGCACTCCGTGCCTGCCACGCTGGCACCGAGTGCCAACCACCATCGGTCACCCGACGGAACCGCCCCACCATGGCGTCCGTCGGACCGGATCACTGAGGGAGCCGTCTGATGTCCGATTTCGTACCCGGGCTTGAGGGAGTAGTCGCCTTCGAGAGCGAGATCGCCGAGCCCGACCGTGAAGGCGGCGCACTGCGCTACCGAGGCGTGGACATCGACGACCTGGTCGGCCACGTCTCCTTCGGCCACGTCTGGGGCCTGCTGGTGGACGGCAAGTTCAACCCGGGCCTGCCGGCCGCCGAGCCGTTCCCGATCCCGGTGCACTCCGGTGACATCCGGGTCGACGTGCAGTCCGCGCTGGCCATGCTCGCGCCGGTCTGGGGCCTGCGGCCGCTGCTGGACATCTCCGCCGAGCAGGCCCGCGACGACCTCGCCCGGGCTGCGGTGATGGCACTCTCGTACGTCGCGCAGTCCGCGCGCGGCCAGGGCCTGCCGATGGTGCCGCAGCGCGAGATCGACAAGGCCGAGACCGTGGTCGAGCGGTTCATGATCCGCTGGCGCGGCGAGCCGGACCCCAAGCACGTCAAGGCCGTGGACGCGTACTGGACCTCCGCCGCCGAGCACGGCATGAACGCCTCCACCTTCACCGCCCGGGTCATCGCCTCGACCGGTGCGGATGTGGCGGCGGCCCTGTCGGGCGCCGTCGGCGCGATGTC
This sequence comes from Kitasatospora sp. NPDC056138, assembly GCF_042264695.1. Lineage (NCBI taxonomy): Bacteria > Bacillati > Actinomycetota > Actinomycetes > Kitasatosporales > Streptomycetaceae > Kitasatospora > Kitasatospora sp. NPDC056138. The sequence continues at coordinate 175,531 of NZ_JBHJVK010000009.1, forward strand.
CGGCCCGCTGCACGGCGGTGCGCCCTCGCGCGTGCTGGGCATGATCGAGGAGATCGAGCGCACCGGCGACGCCGCCGGCTACGTGCGGCAGGCGCTGGACAAGGGCGAGCGTCTGATGGGCTTCGGCCACCGCGTCTACCGCGCCGAGGACCCGCGCGCCCGGGTGCTCCGCCGTACCGCCAAGGAGCTCGGCGCGCCGCGCTTCGAGATCGCCGAGGCGCTGGAGAAGGCCGCGCTGGAGGAGCTCCACAACCGCCGCCCCGACCGCGTGCTGGCCACCAACGTGGAGTTCTGGGCCGCGATCATGCTGGACTTCGCCGAGGTCCCCGCGCACATGTTCACCTCGATGTTCACCTGTGCCCGCACGGCCGGCTGGTCGGCGCACATCCTGGAGCAGAAGCGCACCGGACGCCTCGTGCGCCCCTCCGCGCGCTACATCGGCCCCGGCCCGCGCAGCCCGCGCGAGATCGAGGGCTACGAGTCGATCGCCCACTGACGTGTCGCCGGTCCGCTGACGGCATATCACTCGTTCGGGCGGGTCCGGAAGTGCCTTCCGGACCCGCCCGACCAGGGAAAGATCACATCTCAGCGGGCGGACAAGCGCCTTGCACGCACTGGACGAACCACTAGGCTGCGCCCGTGGCTCAGATCCAGATCCCCGCTGAACATCTGCCCGCTGACGGCCGTTTCGGCTGCGGCCCGTCCAAGGTGCGCCCCGAGGCACTGAGTGCCCTCGCCGCCACCGGAACATCCCTGCTGGGCACTTCGCACCGCCAGGCCCCGGTCAAGAACCTGGTCAAGCGCGTCCGCGAAGGCGTGAGCAGCCTGTTCTCCCTCCCCGAGGGGTACCAGGTCGTGCTCGGCAACGGCGGCTCCACCGCATTCTGGGACATCGCCGCCTTCGGGCTGGTCCGCGAGAAGTCCCAGCACCTCAACTTCGGTGAGTTCTCCTCCAAGTTCGCCTCCTCGGTGAAGGCCGCGCCGTGGCTGGCCGAGCCGTCGGTGATCAAGACCGACCCGGGCACCCACCCGACCGCCACCGCCGAGCGCGGGGTGGACGTGTACGCGCTCACCCACAACGAGACCTCGACCGGTGTCGCCATGCCGATCCGCCGCCCGGCGGGCGCGGACGAGGGCTCGCTGGTCCTGGTGGACGCCACCTCGGGCGCCGGCGGCCTGCCGGTCGACATCACCGAGACCGACGTCTACTACTTCGCCCCGCAGAAGTCGTTCGCCTCCGAGGGCGGGCTCTGGCTGGCGACCTTCTCCCCGGCCGCCCTGGAGCGCGCCGCCGAGATCGCCGGCTCCGGCCGGTACATCCCGCCGTTCTTCGACCTGCCGACGGCGATCGACAACTCGTCGAAGGACCAGACCTACAACACCCCGTCGCTCTCCACCCTCTTCCTGCTGGCCGACCAGCTGGAGTGGCTGAACGGCCAGGGCGGCCTGGACTGGGCCGTGGCCAGGACCGCCGAGTCCTCCTCGATCCTGTACTCCTGGGCGGAGAAGTCCCCCTTCGCGCAGCCCTTCGTGGCCAAGCCCGAGGAGCGCTCCCAGGTGGTCGGCACCATCGACTTCGACGAGTCGATCGACGCCGCCGCGATCGCCAAGGCCCTGCGCGCCAACGGCATCGTGGACACCGAGCCGTACCGCAAGCTGGGCCGCAACCAGCTGCGCATCGCGATGTTCCCGGCGATCGACCCGGCGGACGTCCAGGCCCTCACCACCTGCATCGACTACGTGGTCGGCAAGCTGTAACCGCTGCCCTGCCACAGGGAACCGGACGGCGGCGCGGGGCAACCGCGCCGCCGTCCGGTCGTCCGCCGTCCCGAGGGGCCTCCCGCCGTGCGCGGTCGGCCCCGGGGGGGTGCCCCTATGTGTTTGGTCAAGGGGGTGGGTCAGGATGGCGGTATGACTACCTGGTTCCGCACCTATGACGAGGGCGAAGACCTGTGG
>NZ_JBHJVK010000010.1:0-15771 GCF_042264695.1 Kitasatospora sp. NPDC056138
GGCTCCCAGTAGACGACTGGGTTGATAGGCCGGATATGGAAGCCCTGTGAGGGGTGGAGTTGACCGGTACTAATAGGCCGAGGGCTTGTCCTCAGTTGCTCGCGTCCACTGTGTTGTTCTGAAACAACGACCCCACACCGTCTGTACGGGTGTGGTGCGGTTGATAGTTTCATAGTGTTTCGGTGGTCATAGCGTGAGGGAAACGCCCGGTTACATTCCGAACCCGGAAGCTAAGCCTCAAAGCGCCGATGGTACTGCAGGGGGGACCCTGTGGGAGAGTAGGACGCCGCCGAACAATCATTCGAGAAAGCCCCTTCCCGGGAGACCGGGGAGGGGCTTTCCGCATTTCCGGACCCTTCCCCGGACTACTTCCGGGACCAGGTCCGGACTATTGCGCCGGGGTTGTTCCGTCAGAGCGCGAGCTTGAAGCCGAGGTGGGAGGCCACGAAGCCGAGGCGCTGGCAGAAGCGGCGGGAGTCGACCGCCCTCAGCCCTCTGACGGGTAGTCGGGAGGAGGGGGAGGGGCTACGGGCGGCGTCCCCAGGCGGAGATCATCGGGGCGGTGGCCAGGTCGAGCCGCCCGGTGGCGACGTTCGCCAGGTGACGGTCGATCTCCTCGTCGGTGGCAAGACCTTCTTCCACCAGGCGGTGGCGGATCTGCCGCACCGTCGCGTCCTCGAGCACGACACACGCCGGCGAGGTGATCGGGAAGTACGCGTCGGCCTGCACGTCGTCCAGACCGGCTTCGCGGAGAAGTCTGGGCAGGGTCCGCCCGTACGCGAGGTCCGCGCCGCGCGCCGCCATCAGGGTGCGGAATCCGGACCGCAACCGGTTGGCGAGCCGCTGTTCGGGACCCGACTCGTCCGGGCACAGCAGCGGCTGCAACGCGGGGTCGGCGTCCTCCAGGAGCAGCCAGCCGCCGGGTCGCAGCGCCTGGACCATCCGGCGCAGTGCCTCGGCGCGGTCGGCGACGTGCACCAGAACCAGCCGGGCGTGTACGAGGTCGAAGCCGCCGGGCGGCGGCGGGTCGGCCGCCACGTCGTGGGACAGCACCTCGACCACGCCGCCGGCGACGTCCCGGGTCCAGGACACGTCGATGTCGGTGGCGATCACCGTGCCTCCCGGGGCGACTCGTTCGGCCAGCCCGAGAGGCACGGAGGGACCGCCGGCGCCGACCTCCCAGCACCGCATGCCGACACCGATCCCGAGCCGGTCGACGTGCCGGAACGTCACCGGGTCGAACAACTCGGCGAGGGCGCCGAAGCGGATACCCGCCTCTGTCTGCCGGTTGTCCAGCAGGTAGCCGTGGTCGGTGTCGTGCTCAGCCATGTGGCGATTCTGGCAGACGGTCACAGGGCGGGCCCGATCCGGTCACCGTCCCGGTGGTCTCCGGGGGGCCGCTCCCAGCCGTACCGTGCTGCCGTGCCGTGCCGTGCCGTGCCGTGCCCAGGCACTCCCGCGCCGTGGCTGGTGATCAACAGTCACGACAGCGCCCCTGTCGCCGTCCCGGTCGCCACCACTGCGGCGGACCGCTCGTACGGGGCCGGGCGCCGACACGGTCCCGGTCACGCACCACGGCTGCCGCGTCTACGGGGCGGCGTCGGATCGTCGCTCCGGCGCCGCGGTCGGGTCGGACCGGGTGGCCGGGTCGGACCGGGCCAGTGCGGCGGTCAGGCTGCCGAGAATCCGCGGTACCTGCGGTTGCCGGAACCGGAGCGCGTCCACGGGTACCCGGGACCAGTCCAGGCCGGTCAGGTGCGCGGCCAGCAGCTCGGCCCGTTCGCGGTAGAGGGCGGCGGGATCGAGGTCCAGGAAGGCCGGGGGGATGGCTTGGCGGAGCTCCTCGAACTGCTCGGTGGCTGCGGCGAGCAGCCGGCGGAAGACCTTCTCCCAGCTGACCCCGTGCAGGCCGATCGAGAGGTGCAGCGAGGGCTCGTCCGTGGTGTCGCCGACGTGGACGAAGCCGTGCGGGAGGTAGAGGCAGTCGCCTTCCTTGAGCACCACGTCGAGCAGGGGCTCGCCGGTCGCCGCCGGATCCACCGGTTCCACCCGGTTCGGGAAGCGCCTGACCGGTGCACTGATCCGCCACCGCTTCGAGCCGTGCAGCTGGCGCAGGAAGATGCCGATCAGATCGAAGTGCGGTGCCACGCCACGGGCCTGAGGCGGGGTGAGGAACGCGGTGCAGTCCACTTCGAAGCCGGTCTCCCGGGCGAGTTCGGCGGAGAACGCGGCCACCTCCGGGCAGTGGGTGTGGAGCTCCTCCAGGGTCAGGGTGGCACCCTCGGCGACCAGATCGGTGATCTTGGTGCCGTCGGCCAGTTTCTCCCGGCTCCTGGGGCTGCTGCCGCGGTTGCGCAGCATGAGCTCCGACGGCAGTTGCCTGCCGTCCCGGAAGAGCCGCAGCGCGGTCAGCGGCAGGCCGCTGTGGATCAGCCGCTCCGCCGACTCGAGCGAGAAGACGTCGCTGAAGTCGTCGAGGCCGGTACTGACGAAGGGCTCGCGTTCCCACGCACCCTGGAGTACTCCGAGGTCGTCCACGAGTCGGCGCAAACTGTCCAAGGGTCCGCCTCACACGGTGTCCGGTGTAGGACCGGACCGGTCGGCGCGGGCGGTACCGCGCAGACCGGTCCGGCATCGTCCTGTCGGGCTCGGCCCGGTGGGAGCGTCAGCTCACGCCGAACTGGACGCCGCAGGGGGCGCCCTCCTCGTCCTCGTCGCCGGCGCTGTGCGCCTGCACGTCCGGCGTCGCTGCGGTGGCGCCGAACTGGACGCCGCAGGGCGCGCCTTCCTCGTCCTCGCCGGCGCTGTGCGCCTGGACGTCCGGCGCGACGCCGAACTGAATGCCACAGCTGCTCGACGGGTTGTCGTCGTCACCGGCGCTGTGTGCCTGCACATCGGGCTTGGCCATGCTGGTCTCCTCCCGGTCGTGGTCGAACGTCGTCCGACGTCACGATGCGACGCTATGAGCCCCCGGTTGAGCCCTGGTATGTGCGGAGCTGCGTGGTAGCTTTTTCGCTTCGCGGTGGCCCGGCGGCGCCCCCGGCCGGGCTCCCGAAGCGCTCCCGGCCGCGCTCCCGAGCCACTTCCAGCGGCGTTCCCGCCGCGCTCCCGAGCCGTTCCCGCCGTGCTCCCCGCCGCGCCCTGGGCGACACCCGGGAGCTCCCGGAATCTCCTCTTCACGGGTCGTTCACGCACCCTTGCCAGCCATCCGCTTCTCGGAGAAGCTGGCTGACGGAGCACGGGCATGACGGCAACCGGGGGGTTCGCATGGTCGGGAGCATCGGTGCGGCAGGTCCCCTGCGCTTCACGATCCTGGGACCGCTCCAGGTGTGGTCGGGTGACGTGCGGCTCGAACTCGGGCCCTACAAGCAGCGGTTGCTGCTGGCCGCGCTGCTCTGCCGGGCCAACACCGTGCTCTCCGTCGACCAGCTCATCGATGTGCTCTGGGCCGACGACCAGCCCCGGACGGCGCGCAAGAACCTCCAGGTGTACGTCTCCGCGCTGCGGAAGATCGCGCGTGACCACATCGGTCACCTGCCGTACGGCTACACGTTGGTGGCGACGGCGGAGGAGTCCGACCTGCTGCGGTTCGACCGGCTCGCGGCGGCCGGGCGGCAGGCGCAGCGCGAGGGCGGCACGGCCGCGGCCTCGGCGCTGCTGGGGGAGGCGGTCCGATTATGGCGGGACCAGCCGCTGGTGGATCTGCTGGGCAGCCCGTTCGCCGCCCGGGAGTCGGAGCGGCTGACCGACCGTTTCCTGGCGGTCTACGAGGACTGGGCGGAGCTGGAGGTGGAGTCCGGTCGGGCGCTCGGACTGCTGGACCAGTTGGGGGAGTTGGCCGATCGGCATCCCTTCCGGGAGCGGCTGACGGCGCTGCACATGACGGCGCTCGACCAGGTCGGCGGCCGCCGGCAGGCACTGGCCTGTTTCGAGGCGCACCGGCAGTTCATCGCCAGGGAACTCGGGCTCGACCCGAGTCCGGTGCTCCGGCGGCTCTACCGGGAGATCCTGGCGGGCCGGGGTTCCGGCCGTGCGGAGCTGCGCGACAGTCGGCCGGTCCGCTGCAAGCCGGCCCAACTCCCGCGTGACGTCCCAGATTTCGTGGGCCGGTCGGCCCAGGTGGAGGAGTTGACCGGGATCCTGTCCGGTGAGAGCCGATGTCCCGGCGACCCGCGCTGCACCGACGTCACGGCGATCTCGGGTCCGACCGGTGTCGGCAAGACCGCGCTCGCCGTGCACGTCGGCCACCTGGTCGCCGACGGGTTCGCGGACGGGCAGATCTTCGTCTCGCTGGGGCACCCCGACGGGACGCCGCGCGGCTGGCACGAGGTGCTGGCGGAGCTGCTGCGGGGGGCCGGCCTGGACGTCACGCCGCCGCGCGAGGAGCGGGCGGCGCTGGCGCTGTGGCGCTCCTGGGTGGCCGAGCGCCAGTTCCTCCTGGTGCTGGACGGTGCGACGGGCGAGGCGGAGATCCGCCGGCTGCTGCCGGGCCGCGGGCCGAGCCGCACACTGGTCACCTCCGCCCGCAGGCTGAGCGGCCTGGAGTGCGTACGCCGCCTCGAACTGGGCGAGTTCACCCCGGACGAGGCGTCCGAGCTGCTGACGCGCGTGCTGGGCGAGCCGAGGGTGGCGGACGCGGCGGACGCGCTGCAGCGGATCAAGCAGCTCTACGGGCTGTCGCCGCTGGTCGTCCGGACGCTGGCGGCGAAGCTCACCGTGCTGGTCCACCTGTCCCTGCGCGAGTACGCGGAGCAGCTCGGACGGCGGCCGGTCGCGCTCGACGAGCTGTCCGTCGGGGAGGTGTCGGTCCACGACCGTTACCGCAGATTCCACCAGGGGCTGACCCCGTTGCAGAAGGCGGCCTTCGGGGCGCTGGGGGCGCTGCCCCGGGCGGCCTTCGACCAGGCGGGTCTGCTGGCGGCGCTGGACGGTCTGGCGGAGTCGGTGGAGCGGGTCGCGGAGGAGCTGATGGAGGCCAACGTGGTCGCCGTCGCGGAGGACGACGAGGTGATGGCGAACGCCGCCGTCCACTACCGGATGCCGCGGCTGGCGCACCGGTACGCGGCTGCCCTGCTCCGCAGCGCCGGGCAGGGCGGGAGCTGAGCAGCCGCGCGGGGGGAGCCGGCGGCGGAACCCTCAGCGCGCCATCCCGCTCAGCACCTCGTGCAGGGAGTCGACCAGCCGCAGCCCGCCGGCCCGCTGGTCGGGCGGCAGCGCGGCGAGGACCTGGATGATCCCGGCCAGCCGCTCGAACTCTGCGCCCCCGAGGGCGAGCGCCCGCCGGGCCGCCCGGCTGCGGACCAGGCCGTGCAGGGCGAGTCCGGCCTGGCCGGCGAAGGCGGTCAGCAGGTCCAGGTCGGCGATGCTGGACCGGCACTGGGGGTGGGGGTCGAGGACCTGGATGACCCCGAGGACCTCGTCCCGGTGGACCACCGGGGCCGCCATGATCGAGTCGGGTACGTAGCGGGTGCGCTCCGCCAGGTCCTGGGCGAAGAGCGTGCTGTCGGCGAGGTCGTCCACGGTCACCGGTTCGCCGGTGTCGACGACCCAGCCGGCGATGCCCCGGTGGGCCGGGAACCTGGTGCCGATCAGGAATTCCTCGCCCTCCCCGGAGACCGCCTCGAAGACCAGTTCGTCGCGCTCCCGGTCGAAGAGGAAGACCGAGCTCGCGGCCGCACCGAAGATCGAGCGTGCCACCTGTACGACGGAGGCGAGCAGTTCGCGGTCGTCCGGGCCGGGGTCGGCCAGGGCACCGGAGACCGCCGCGATCATCGCCGTGGAGTCGGCCGACTGGTTCATGGTTCAGGCTCCTCGCACGTTGGCTGCCGTCAGGTAGAGGATGGTCTTGAGTTCGAAGGTCGTCAGATCCGGGTGCTTGCCGAGGATCAGGGCGGCCAGTCCGGTGACGTGCGGCGCCGCGAAGCTGTTTCCGGTGTTCCTGGTGGTGCTGCCGTTCAGCCCGGCGACCCGGACCGCCTGGCCCCGGGCGAAGAACTCCACCGGCGGGGACGGGTTGTAGAGCACCAGGCCGGAGTCGTCCTCGGCGTGGCTGCCGACCGAGATGACCGAGGAGAACCGCCAGGGGAAGCTCTCGATCCGCGCGTTGTGCGCCGAGGCGACGATCACCGAGCGGCCGAAGTAGGCGTCGTCCGCCAGCTCGCGCAGGATCTGGTTGAACTGGGGCCGTGAGGTCGACAGGCTCAGGTTGATCACGTCGAACCGCTGCTCGATCGCCCAGCGCAGTCCGGTGAGCAGGGCGTCGCCCGTTCCACCGCCGTTCTCGCCGAGGATCCGGACGCTGTGCAGCTCGCAGCCGGGGGCCACCTGGCGGACGATCCCGGCGCAGGCCGTGCCGTGCCCGCAGGTGTCGGTCGGGGGGACCTCGTGCACCGCGAGGTCCCCGTCGCGGCCGACGACGGCGTAGGAGCCGGCCACCTCCCCGACCATCGGGTGCCCGGCTTCGACGCCGCTGTCGACGACGCACACCCGCACCCCGCTGCCGTCCGTCCCGCCGTGCGCCCACTCGGGCGTGACGTGCCCGGTCTCGGCGGTGGGGATGGGGATGTCGGCGGGGCGCCGGTCGAGCAGGTTCCAGGTGAGGGCGGTGGTGCCGCGGGTGGTGGTCATCGGTCGGCCGACTCTCCCAACAGGCGCTCGGTGTGCGCCACTCCGACGAGGTGCCCCTTGGCGGTGAAGTGCCGCCGGGCGGCCCGGACCGCGCTGCCGGCCTGGCGCTCCAGGCCGAGCAGGGCCCTGGTGTGCGCGAGGTCGAGGCAGGCGGTGGCTCGGTCGGCCGGCGAGTCGGTGCGGTGCGCCAGCAGCACCGCCCGGCGGGCCAGTCGCAGGGCTTCGGCCCGGTCGCCGCCCAGGGCCCGGATCCTGGCCAGCAGCCCGTACCGGTTGGCCTGCACCCCCGGGTAGTCGTCGGCGACCGCGGTGTCCTCGACCAGGTCGGCGGCCGGCCGCCAGTCGCTCCCCAGGAGGTGGACCCGGGCCAGTTCGAGCGCGGCGGTCTGGACCAGTCCGGCGGCCTGGAGCGTGCGGGCCGCGGCCAGCGCCTCGCGCAGCGCCGCCTCGGCCTCGCCCCGGCGGCCCGCCAGCGCGGCCAGTGTCCCGTCCAGCAGCGGCCGGAACACCCGGCCCTCGCCGTAGGCCAGCGCGGACATCGCCCGGTGGGCGTCGGCCAGGCACTCGGCCGTCCGCTCCGGGTGTCCCTGGATGGCGTGCAGGACGGTGAGCGGGAAGCCCAGGGTGACCCGGACGGCGATCCGGTCGGCGCCGTGCGCGGCCAGCAGCGCCTCGCAGCGGGCGACGGCGGACGGCGCCGGCTCGGGCCCGCGCCACAGGGACAGACCCATCGCGCCCAGGGTGTTGGCGAGTTCGCGGTCGGCGGCACAGACGAGCGAGTGGGTCAGGGCGTGGTCCAGGACGGACAGCGCCCGGGCGTGCTGCCCGCGGCGCTGGCAGAAGCCCGCCAGGACGAGGCGGCTGCGGGCCAGTCCGAGCTGGTCGCCGGCGGCCTCGAAGACCGTGAGCGCACCGTCGGCCGCCCGCTCCAGGGCCGCGTCGTCGTGCTCGCAGGCGGCCAGGTGGAGCCGGGCGTGGGCGGCGGTCCCGGCGGCGCCGGTCAGGCCGGCCTCGGTCACCGCCCGGCCCAGCACCTCGCGCGCCTCGCCGGGGTGGCCCAGCGTCAGCAGCACCTCGCCCAGCCGTTGCAGCAGCTCGGCCCGGCCCGGGTCGCCCGGTTCGGCCAGGTCGGCGGCGCGCTGCAGCAGGGCCAGTGCCCAGGGCAGGTCGACCCGGCGCAGGGCGCCGGTGCCCGCCCGGGCCAGGTGCCGGACGGCCTGGCGGCGCAGGACGGGCTGCCGCTCGTCGAGGCGGCCGACCGCGTTGCGGTACCGGTAGGCCTGCTCCAGGTGGGTCCCGATCAGCGCGTCCGGGCGCTCGCTGCGCGTCAGGTACTCGGCGTACCGCTCGTGGAGCTCGCCGCGGCGGAGCTTGGTCAGGCCCTCGTAGGCGACCCGCTGGGTGACGCCGTTGACGAAGCACCAGGCGGCGTCGGCACCGAAGGGGCGGCGCAGCGGCTTGACCAGGCCGCGCCGGGAGAGCGTGCGGAGCGCGGCGGTGCGGTCGGCCGGAGGCAGGGCCCCGGCCAGCTGGGCGAGGTCCTCGGCGCCGAACTCGCGCCCCACCACCGCCGCGTGCCGCAGCACGGTACGGTCCGCCTCGTCCAGCCGGTCGATCCGGGCGGCGAGCAGCGCGTGCAGGTTGGGCGGCAGCTCCTGGACGCCGCCGGCCTCCTCGACCATGGCGGCGAGCTGTTCGATGTAGAGCGGGTTGCCGTCGGTCTGGGCGACGATCTGCTCGGTGGCGGCCTCCTGGTGCAGGGCCAGGTCGACCAGGTGGGCGGCGAACACGGCGGAGTCTGCGGGGGAGAGCCCGGTGACGGTCACGGTGGTCGAGTTGGCGCGGCCGGTGCCCCAGGCCGGGCGGCAGTCCATCAGCTCGGGGCGGGCCAGGCAGAGCACCAGGACGGGCAGCCGGCGCAGATCCTCCACCAGCCGGTCGAGCAGGCCGAGGAAGGGCTGGTCGGCCCGGTGCAGGTCGTCCACCACCAGCAGCAGCGGGCGTTCGCCGGTGAGGACGGTCAGCACGTGGGCGACGGCCGCGCAGGTGTCGTCCTCGGACGGCGCGGGGGTGCCGTCCAGCAGCAGCCCGGTGCGCAGCAGCGCGATCGCCGGTCCCTCGCACCCGCCGGCCTGTTCCGCCTCCGCCACCAGCGGGGTCATGCAGTCGGCCAGTGCCTGCAGCGATCCGCCGGTGCCGGCCGTGCGGCAGCGGCCGGCACCGACCGGGCCGACGGCCGCGGCGGAGCGCCGCAGCCACTCGTCCACCAGCCGGGACTTCCCGATGCCCGCCTCTCCCAGCAGGGTCAGGACGTGTACGTCGCCCTCCTCGACCACCCGGCGCCAGGCCAGGTCGAGTTCGCTCAGGTACCGCTCGCGGCCGACGAAGGGCACGTCGAAGCGGCGCGCACGCTCCGGTCCCGGGTCGAAGAGGCCGATCAGCCGGCCCGCCTCGACCGGTCCCGCCACGCCCTTCAGCTCCAGCGGTCCGGTCTCGCCGACCGTCAGCCCGGGGCCGGCGGCCCGCCAGGTCTGTGCGCTGAGCAGGATCTCCCCGGTACCGGCCGCCGCCTGGAGCCGGGCGGCGATGTTGACCACCTCCCCGGAGACCAGGGCCTGCCGCCTGGCCGGGTCGGCCGTGGTGACCACCTCGCCGGTGTGCACGCCGATCCGGGCGCCGAGCCGTACCCGGTGGTCCCGCTCCAGCTGCCCGTTGAGCTCGCCGAGCGCGGCCAGCATGTCCAGGGCGGCCTCCAGCGCCCGGCGGGCGTCGTCCTCCTGGGTGGCGGTCAGGCCGAAGACCGCCATCACGGCGTCGCCGATGAACTTCTCCACGATCCCGCCGCGGGACTCGATCCGGCGCTCCATCAGCTCGTAGTAGCGGAGCAGGATCGAGCGGAGCAGTTCGACGTCGAGCAGGCCGGACAGCCGGGTCGAGTCGACGAGGTCGCAGAAGAGCACGGTGACGATCCGGCGTTCCTCCGTGGTCGGCGGCCCGGCTGCGGCCGGGGCGCCGCACCGGGAGCAGAACCGGGCCAGGGCGGGCAGCACCGCGGCACAGGAGGGGCAGTTCATCGCTCGGCCGTCCCGGCTCAGCGTGCCGTCATGTCGCCGATGCACCACGGGGTCTCGCCGTCGTCCCCGTCCGCCGAGTGCAGTACGACCTCGGGGTCGTCGGCCGCCGGTTCCGGGGTGCTCCGCTCGGGCTCGGCGGGCAGTTCTGCGGATGTCGGCTGGGTCATGTCGATCGGACCCCTTCCACGACGTCGTGTCGACATGCGGTCACCGGGACTCTAGGGCGGCCGAGTTGGCCTTCGGTTTACGTCCGGTATGCCGTCGGGCCGGGTCCTGCCGGTCCCGGGCGCCCGGAGGGCGGGACGGTGCGCCGTGCCGGGCAGGGCCTTCGAAGCTGCCCGCCAACCTGCCGCATACCGGCGGCAAACCGCGCCTTCCTAGCCTCGCGCTGTGCACCAGGGCCCGCCGACGGCGGCCGCGCCCGCGGAACCAGGGAGAGACGATGATCGGCACCCGGCTGGACGACGTCGACGAGCCCCGCCTGATCCCGAGCGACCGGGGCTGGTGGTTCATCGGCAACCAGACCTGGACCCTGCTCAAACCGGAGCACGTCGGCGCGGACGGCGAGCTGCGCCCGGACGTCGACGGCTTCCTGCGGAGCGAGGGCGCGTACCGCGAGCGCACCGCGAAGTCCTTCTCCCTGACCGTGCTCACCAGCACCGCCTGCAACCTCGGCTGCGGCTACTGCTTCCAGAACACCGGCCAGGACCCCAGGGGCGGCCACCGCCCACCCCGGATCGACCTCCGGCGGCTGAGCACCGCGACCATCGACCGGATCGTCGACTTCACCGCCGAGCGGATGACCCGGGCCGGGCTGGCCCGGCTCTACCTGCTGCTCTTCGGCGGCGAGCCGCTGCTCAACCCCCGGGGCTGCCTGGAACTGCTGGAGCGCTGCGCACCGCTCGGGCTCGGCGTCGGGGCGATGACCACCAACGGGGTGCTGCTCACCCGTCGGCGGGCCGTCCAGCTCCACGACGCCGGGCTGCGCGACGTGCAGATCACCTTCGACGGCAGCCGGGCGGACCACGACGGGACCAGGGTCACCCACACCGGCGGGGCGACCTTCGACGCCATCCTCGCCAACGTCGCCGCCGCGACCGCCGCGACCGGCCTGCGCTGGAACTTCCGGGTGAACGTCTCGCACCACAACATCGACCGGATCGGCGAGCTCTTCGGGCAGCTGGACGGCCGGACGGACCCCGACCGGTGCACCTTCACCTTCGCCTGGGTCGGCGACTCCGGCATCGGCTACCGCAACGACCTCACCCGGGCGCGGCAGGTCGAGGACCGCTTCGTCGAGTGGGCCGTCGAGGGGCTGGAGCGTGGCTACCGGTTCGTCCGGCCCAGTATGCGGACGACCTGTCAGATCTGCTCGGTGCCCGGCGGCAGGCACGGTGCCGTGGTCAACGCCGACGGCACGCTGTTCAGCAGCTGGCAGTCGGCCGGGAAACCGGGCATGGAGGTCGGGCACGTCGACCACGGCTATCTGGACCCGGGCTCGGTGCCGGACCGCTGGGTCACCTGCGGCTACGACTACGAGCAGGCCGACGCCGAGGTGATGGCCGCCTTCCAGGACCGGGTCGACGGCCGGATCCTCGACTATCTGCACACCACCGGGCGCCTGTAGCGGCAGGGGGAGGACCAGTGCTGGCAGGCGTGCTCCGCACCAACCGCGACTTCCGGCGGTCTTTCCTCGCCGACCTCACCTCCAACCTGGGCTCGGCGGTCTCGACCATCGCCTATCCGCTGCTGGTGCTGAGCCTGGGCGGCAATGCGGTGCAGGCGGGTTCGGTCGCCACCGTCTCATTGGCGACCAGGCTCGGGTTCCGCCTGCCGGCGGGCAGCCTGATCGACCGGTGGAACCGACGGTGGGTCATGCTGACGACCGATCTGGTGCGGTTCCTGGCGGTGGCGACCATCCCGCTGGTCGCGCTCTGGGGGTCGCCGCACTACGTCCAGCTGCTGGCGGTGGCCGCGATCGAGGGGCTGGCCACCGCGCTGTTCGGGCCCGCCAACACCGTGCTCACCCGGGACGTCGTCGCCGAGCAGGACCTGGGTGCGGCCCTGGGCGCCTCCCAGGCCTCGATGGCGGCCGTGAACCTGGCGGGGCCGGCCATCGGCGGTGCACTGTACGCGGCCGACCGGATGCTGCCGTTCGCCGTCGACGCGCTCTCCTACGCCGTCTCGGCCGTGCTGATCCTGCGGATCACCGTACGGCCCGGCGCCGCGGCCCCGGGCGGTGACGACCGCGGGCTGACCGCGGGCCTGCGCTGGCTGCTGGGGCAGCGCGAGCTGTTCGTCATCCTGCTGTACGCCGCCGTGATCAACCTGGTGTCGGCCGCCATCGACGTGACGGCCATCCTGGAGCTGCGCAGCGCGGGCGCGTCCGGATCGGTGATCGGGCCCATCCTGTCCTGCGCCGGAGTCGGCGGGATCGTCGGCTCGCTGCTGGCCCCCTGGTTCGCCAGGCGGCTGAGCGTGCGGGCCATCCTGCTCGGGATCGGGGCCGGCTGGACGGCCGTCCTCGCGGTGTTCGCCCTGACCTTCCAGCCGTGGGTGGTCGCCGTGCTGCTCACGCTGCTGATGACGCTCTCCCCGGCGGCCGGGGTGGTGGTCGGGCAGGCCCTGTTCGGCCAGACCCCGCGGCACCTGGTCGGGCGGGTGAGCGCCGCCACCAGCCTGCTGCTCAGCGGCCTGGCGGCGCTCGGCCCGTTCGCGGCCGGCTCGCTCTTCCAGGGGCTCGGCGGCGCCCGCTCCTGGGCGGTGCTCGCGGTGCTCACCGGAGCGGTCACCGCGGGCGGCTGGATTCCGCTGCGGGCCACCCGCCGGATCGACGCGGTCCGGCCCGCGCCGGCGCCGGCGGAGGCCGTCCTCGCCCACTGTGCCAACCCCGAGGAGGCCCCGGATGACTGACGACCCGTACCGCTGGCTGGAGGACGCGAGCGCCCCCGCCGTCCTGGAGTGGACGGAGAAGCAGGAGTCGGCGTACCGCTCGGCCGCCGACGGCTGGCGGGGGCGGGAGAGCGTGCGGGCCGGGCTCACCGAGCTGTTCGGACGGCTCGGGGCCCGTTCCGCCCCGCGCCCCAGGGGCGAGCGCCTCTTCCTGACCCGTTCGCTGCCCGGTGCCGAGCACCCCGAGCTCGTCGTCGTCGAGCCGTCGGGCGAGGTGCGGGTCCTGGTCGACCCGGCTGAGGTCGATCCGACCGGCACCACCACGCTGGAGGAGTGGGAGCCGTCCTGGGACGGCGGGCTGCTCTCGTACCAGCTGGCGCCCGGCGGCACCGAGGACTCCAGCCTCTTCGTCCTGGACGTCGACTCGGGGCGGCGGGTCGACGGCCCGATCGACCGGGTGCGCCGGAGCACGGTCGCCTGGCTGGCCGACGGCAGCGGCTTCTACTACGTCCGCCGACTGCACCCGGACCTCAACCCCGGCGAGGGCCGGTACCACCGGCGGGTCCGGTTCCACCTGATCGGCACCGACCCCGACCTGGACCCGGTGGTCTTCGGAACGGGACGCGAGAAGACCCAGCACTACACCGTGCGGACCTCTGCCGACGGCCGTTGGCTGACCGTCAGCGCCGCCGCCGGCACGGCGCCGCGCCGGGACCTCTGGATCGCCGACCTGACCGCAGGTCAGCCGGACCGGCCGGGACTGCGGACCGTGCAGGAGGGTCTCGACGCCCGGTCCCTGCTCCGGATCCGCCCGGGCATCCCGCCGGACGGCGTCTGCCACCTGAGCACCGACCTGCACGCGCCGCGCGGCCGGGTGGTCGCCACCACCCCGGGCGACCCCGGGCCGAGGACCTGGACGGAGCTGATCCCGGAGGACCCGGAGGCCGTCCTGGAGGACTTCGCGGTCCTCGACGGGCCGGAACTGGAGCGGCCGGTGATGCTGGTCGCCCGGACCAGGCACGCGGTCGGCGAGATCACCCTGCACGACCTCGCCGACGGCCGCCCGGTCGGCTCGGTGCCGGTGCCGGGGTGCGGCACCGTCGGCATGCTCAGGGTCGCCGCCCACGACGCGCACCGGGCCTACTTCGTCTTCACCGGCTTCGACACGCCGCCCGAGGTGCTCTGCTACGACGCGCGGACCGGCGCACTCGATCCCTGGCCCGTCCCCGGCGCGCCGACCCCGCCGCCCGCGGCCTTCGGGCGGCCGGCCGGGCCGCCGATCCGCACCGGGCAGGTCACCTTCAACTCGCCGGACGGGACGACGGTCCGAATGTTCGTCATCTCGCTGCGCGACACGCCCGACCGTCCGCGCCCGGCACTGCTCACCGGCTACGGCGGCTTCGGCCAGTCGCTCACCCCCGTCTACTCGCCCGAGGCCATCGCCTGGGTGCGGGCCGGCGGGGTGTACGCCGTGGCCAACCTGCGGGGCGGTGGTGAGGAGGGCGAGGACTGGCACCGCGCCGGGATGCTGGAGCGCAAACAGAACACCTTCGACGACTTCCACGCCGCCGCCGACCACCTCGTCGCGCAGGGCTGGACCACACCCGGGCAGCTCGGCATCTGGGGCGCCTCCAACGGCGGCCTGCTGGTCGGCGCCGCGCTCACCCAGCGGCCGGCCGGTTACGCGGCGGTGGTCTGCATGGCGCCGCTGCTCGACATGGCCCGCTACGAGCTCACCGGGCTGGGCCCGAGCTGGGTCGGCGAGTACGGGAGCGCAGCCGACCCCGAGCAGCTCCGCCGGCTGCTCTCGTACTCGCCGTACCACCGGGTCCGCGCCGGGGCCGACTACCCGGCGGTGCTGCTGGCCGTCTTCGACGGCGACAGCCGGGTCGACCCGCTGCACGCGCGCAAGATGTGCGCGGCCCTCCAGGCGGCGACGGGCAGCGGCAGGCCCGTCCTCTTCCGGCTGGAGCGCGGGGCGGGCCACGGTGCCAGGGCCCGCTCCCGGCACACGGCGCTCTTCACCGACATGCTCGCCTTCTTCGCCGACCGGCTGGGGCTGGACCTCTAGACCGTCCGCAGACTCCCGTCTGCCGGGCGACGCCGGGGCCCGGTAGCCCCGGCGTCGCGACGCGTGCCCCGGGGACGGACTCCCCGGGGCGCGCGAACCTGCCCGGCCGCTCCTGCGACCGCACGGGAGGCGGGGTACCACCGGGCCCGCCGCGCGGCCGGCCCGGTGCGGGGGTGCGGCCGGGTGGTCCCCCGTGCCCCTGCTGCCGCCGGTCCGGCTGCCCCTGCGGGGCTGCCCCTGCCACGGCCTGCGCGGCGGCCCGTGCGGCCGTCCGGGGGCGAAGCTGACGGGTCAGGATTCGACGACCGATCAGCTTCTGCGAGGTTTTCAGCTGACGCAATCCCTGCCATCGATCAGGGACTTGGGAGTGCGCGCGGCCGCTTCGGCGGGCGAGTCGCCGAGGGGGCTTCGCCCACCAGAGTGAGTGCTCGGGCAACGTCTTGGAACTCGCCCCCTCGCAGTGATCGTTTTCGTCGGCGCGTGGCGCGTTTTCGCAGGCAGGAGCCATCGGGGCGGCTCCGGCAGCCTGGGCGGCCGATGGCGGAAACGGGTGAACGACACCCCCTGGACCCCCTGGATGCGGTCCTTTCAGCGCACTAATGGCGGAGCGTCCGGTGGCGGGTCATTAGCACGTGACTGACGGTAAGTGGAGCACCACGGCGAGACATTGAGCTGACAGTCCGTCTGCCCTCGTAGTGGTTCTGGAAGGAAGAGGCACCAATGCGTTCCACGCGCCTTATGGTGACCGGAGCGGCACTCGCCGCCTCGCTCGTCCTTACTGCCCCCACCTGCGCGTTTGCCGATGACGCCGCCAAGCCCGACGCGAAGGCCAACGCTGCACCTGAGAAGAACGACGACCGGCACGACGGCGGCCGCGAAGGCGGTCGCGACTGCGACCGTGACCACCGGGCACACGGTGGGGTCCACGCTGGTGGCGGCTTCCTCGCCCTCTCGTCCCTGACGGGTGGCAACGGCGGGCACCGCGAAGGTGGCCGCGACGGTGGTCGCCGCGAATGCGACCGTGACCACGGCCGGGAGCACGCTCACGGTGGGGTGCACGCCGGTGGCGGCTTCCTCGCTCTCTCGTCCCTGACGGGCGGGAACGGT
>NZ_JBHJVK010000010.1:15871-81303 GCF_042264695.1 Kitasatospora sp. NPDC056138
GACGACCACAAGGACGGCGGTGGCCGTGGCCGTGGCGACGAGGGTGGCCGGGGTCACGAGGGTGGCCGTGGGCACGAGGGTGGCCGAGGGCACGAAGGCGGCCGCGACCACGAGGGTGGCGGTCACCACCGCCACCGCGCTCACGGTGGGGTGCACGCCGGTGGCGGCTTCCTCGCTCTCTCGTCCCTGACGGGCGGGAACGGTGACGACCACAAGGACGGCGGTGGCCGTGGCCGTGGCGACGAGGGTGGCCGGGGTCACGAGGGTGGCCGTGGGCACGAGGGTGGCCGAGGGCACGAGGGCGGCCGCGACCACGAGGGTGGCCGGGGTCACGAGGGCGGCCGTGGGCACGAGGGTGACCGCGACCGTGACCACGGCCGGGAGCACGCTCACGGTGGGGTGCACGCCGGTGGTGGTTTCCTCGCCCTCTCGTCCCTGACGGGCGGGAACGGTGACGACCACAAGGACGGCGGTGGCCGTGGCCGTGGCGACGAGGGTGGCCGTGGCGACGAGGGTGGCCGTGAGCACGAGGGTGGCCGGGGGCACGAGGGTGGCCGTGGGCACGAAGGTGGCCGTGGCGACGAGGGTGGCCGGGGTCACGAGGGCGGCCGTGGGCACGAGGGCGGCCGCGGGCACGAAGGTGGCCGTGGCGACGAGGGTGGCCGGGGTCACGAAGGTGGCCGTGGCGACGAGGGTGGCCGGGGCCACGAAGGCGGCCGCGGGCACGAGGGTGGCCGGGGTCACGAGGGTGACCGCGACCGTGGTCGGGACGACGACCGTGAGGGCGACCACCGTCACCCGCACGGTGGCGTCCACGCCGGTGGTGGCGGCCTGGCCAAGTCCGACTCGGGCCTGGTCGGTGGTACGGCTCTGCTCCTGGGCGGAGTCGGGGTCAGTGCATACGCACTGCGCCGCCGTGCAGCCTCTCGCAACATGATCTGACTCCATCGCCGCTGAGTTGTTCCGGTGCGGCTGTCGCGCAGTGCGATGGCCGCGCCGGCGCGCGGTTGATCCTCGTGATCGATCGATCGGATCACTCGTCGGTGGAACATCAGGAAAGGCAACGCAGCATGGAGTCTCACTCCACGTCGGATTCAGAGACCGATCAACGCCCGAAGGGTCGTACCCGCAGGCGCTGGCTCTCGGTCTTCGGTATCGGGATGGCGGTCTTCGGCATCCTGATGATTCTCAAGCCGCTGAACGGGCAGCCGGCCGCGCCGCTGCCTCCCAAGGCGGCTGCCGTCCCCAAGGCGGTCGGTGCGCGGCCCGTGCCGTCTCAGGTGGGCCCCGCCCAGTCGGGCCCGTCCCAGGCCGCGCCCTCCCCGGCCGAGCCGGCGCCGGCCGCGCCCTCCCCGGCCAAGCCCTCGCCGTCCAAGGTCCCGCTGGGCTTCTCGCCGCCGACACGCCTGCAGATTCCCGCCATCGGTGTGGACGCGCCCTTCACCCAGCTGGCCGCCGACGCCTCGGGTGAGATCGCTCCGCCGCCGGCCGACAACCAGAACCTGGTCGGCTGGTACAACGGCAGTGCCTCGCCGGGTGAGCCCGGGACCTCCGTGGTCGTCGGACACGTCGACACCCTCACCGGTCCTGCGGTGTTCATGGGCCTCAGCTCGCTCGGACAGGGCAGCGAGGTCGACGTCACCCGGGCGGACGGGGTCACCGCGACGTACGTCGTCGACACCATCCAGGCCTTCGCCAAGGACCAGTTCCCCGACGACGAGGTGTACGGGGAGTCCAAGGACGGTCAGCTCCGCCTGATCACCTGCGGCGGTGCGTACGACCGGACCGCCAAGGACTACACCGAGAACGTGGTGGTGTTCGCCCACCTGGAGTCCTGGGGGCACCAGGGCTGACCGCTCAGCCGAATTCCCCCCCCGCCCGCTGTTCCCGAGCGGTGCGTGATCCGGCCCAACTGGTGCTTTTCGCAAACCGGTTGGGCCTGATCCGTTTCATCGGGCGGGAGCCGGCGGGATATCGGTGGCGGCGGGGGAGGCCCGGCGCCGGGTGCGCACACGGATCACCGCCGGCCGGAACACCGCCTCGTGCGCGGTGCCGCCGAGGCCGTCGGTCAGCGAGGCGGCAGGCGGCGGCTCAGCTCGGACAGGAAGTCGTCGTAGACCGCGACGAGATCGTCGAGGTCGACCATCTGCGGGAAGTCGATGACCGGCTGCCGCTCCGCCAGGAACACTGCCGCCTCCCGCACCACGCGCTGCTCCTCGGCCTGCGGAAGCCGGAGTTCCTCCAGCACGGCCGGGCTGGCCTGGAAGCGCGACTCGATCACGTCTTCGCTGAGGTGTGCGCGCACGAGGTAGTCGTGATCGCCCAGTGGTTCGACGTCGAACTGCTCGGCCATGGAAATCCTGCCTGTTTCGAGCGAGATGGTTTCGGTGGTGCGGAAACGAAGGAGCAGGACCGCTTCCGCCGGGCCCATCATCACTCAACGGCGTGTCATTTCGCCAGCACCGAAGGTGCGTTCTGCGTCGGCCGTGTTTGATGCCGACAGCCCCCCGGGAAGCCGGTGCTACCGCCCGCCGCCCTGCCACGGGACGGTCCGGCTGAGCGGGGCGGTGATCTGCAGGGAGCTGTCGAAGGCGCCGACCAGGGCCTCGGCGGACCGGGGTGCGTACTGTCCGGCCCAGTCGGCGACGAGCAGCAGGAAGTCGGCCAAGTCGCGCTGGACGTCGGCCAGCAGGCGCCGGAGGTCGGCCCGGGTGAGCTCGACCGCCGGGCCGGGGTGCTCGCCGTCGGGGTGCAGGCGCAGGGTCTCGCCGGCCTGCTCGGCCCACGGTGTCGGGTCGTGGCCGAGCCACATCTCGCCGCCGTCGGCGACCTCCAGCCAGGCGCGCCAGTCCTCCAGGCCGCAGCAGCAGCCGGGGTTCAGCACCGTGCCGGCCTCGGTGTCCCGGACCCGGAGGCCGCCGGGGGCGAGGAACCCCTCCTCGTGCAGCAGTGGGCTCAGAAAGGTCGCGGCCGGGTCGGTCGACCGCGGATCGGTCCGGCTGTCGTTGTAGCCCGCGATGGTGGCGACGGCCGCACCGACCTGCTCCCCACTCAGCGTTCCGTTCAACGGCACCAGTCGGTGGGGCGGTTGGTCGGCCACCGGCCACAGGACGAAGTCGTCGAGCGCACCGCTCTCCAGGACGGGGTGTATGACGATCATCGGCCCAGTCTGGCGGACATCCGACCGGGGCGCCGCCGATATTCCCGGCGCCGGGCGGGCGGTCAGCCGAAGTCGAGGGCGTTGGGCAGGCCCCGGCGGTAGCGGACGGCGTCCTGCTGCTGGAGGAGTTCCAGCTCCGGCGGCCGGTAGAGGGTCCAGACGGTGCAGCGCGGCCGGTTCGAGCCGTCGGCGTCGAGCAGTGCGTTGACGGCGCGGCGGCCGGATTCGTTGGCACCCTCCATGGTGGCCAGGTCGATGTCGGTGGCGGTGTAGTCGCCGGCCAGGAAGAGGTTGGGGACGGCGGTGGCGGCCGGCGGCCGGTTGGCGTGGCTGCCCACGGTCTGGACCAGCAGCTGTTCGCGGTTGGCGGGGGCCGGCCCGCCGAGGCCGGTGACCGCGGGGTCGATGAACCAGGAGTGCACGTCGTCGTCGCGCAGCACCGCGCGCCCGGTGTCGTTCAACGAGCCCTTGAGCTGTGCCCAGACCTCGCGGACCACCTCCTCGCGGGTGCACTTCAGGGCGGACCTGCCGTAGAGGATGCCGGGGGTGTCCCACTGCGAGATGATCACCGACAGGCACTCGGCGACCGTCCCGTCGCCGTAGTCGGCGCGGAGGTCGCGGCCCGGCCAGAACTGGGCCTGGCTGATCGAGGTGAGCGCCCAGGGGGTGTCCACGTAGTCCACGTGGCCGTGCACGATCGGGGTGCGGGTGCGCAGGTAGAACTGCACGCCCACCATCCAGTCGGTCTGCAGCCGGTCGCAGCGGGCGAGCCCGGGGTCGGCCGCGCGCAGGGCGGGGCCCCAGGTGCGGCGGGCGTGCTCGACCGGCATGGCGCTGAGGTAGTGGTCGGCGGTGACGGTGCGGATCCGGCCGGAGTCGAGGTCGATCAGCCCGACTCCGCTGACCAGCCCGTCCGAGTAGGTCAACTCCTGGACCTCGCAGCCGAGTTCGAAGCGTACGCCGAGGCTGCTCAGCTGCGCCGTCCAGGGGTCGATCCAGGCTTCGCTGGTCGGTGCGTTGAGCACCCGGTCGGGTTCGCCGTCGTTGCCGAACCCGAGCACGTTGTAGAGGAAGGCCTGGAGGATCCGGGCGACCGTGCGGGTGCTGGCGACCTCGGCCCTGGTGGCGACCAGGTTGCGGGTGAGCCCGATGGCGAGCAGCCGCTGGTAGTCGTACGACATCCGGTCCGCCCGGACGAACTCCCACCAGGGGGTCTGCTCCCACTGGCCGAGCCTGCGCTCCTCGCAGCTGGTGAGGTGGACCAGCATCCGGTTGGCGAAGTAGGCGATCTCGGTGGCCGGCAGGTGCAGCGAGGTGTCCAGGAGGCCGGTCAGGGTCTGCAGCAGGGCGTCGGGCAGCAGCAGCTCCAGGCTCGGGACGGTGAGCAGGGTGCGGAACGGCAGCCGCAGGTCAGGGCGTCCGCCGTCGCGGGCGAACAGCACCTCGGTGGCGTCGACCAGGCTGCCGTGCGCGCCGGTCGCGCTGCCGGGCACCGGGATGCGCCGCAGCGTGTCGGGCAGGTTGCGGTAGAAGCCGGGGAAGAACCGGAACCCGTGCTCGCCGGGCAGCGGCCGGCGGCCCGCTCCGCCGGTACCGGGGACGTCCATGCTGCGGGCCTTGCCGCCGAGGATCGGATTGCGCTCGTAGACGGTCACCCGGTAGCCGCGCTCGGCCAGTTCGTGGGCCGCGGTCAGCCCGGACACCCCGCCGCCGAGCACCGCCACGGTGCGGCCCGCCGCTCTGCGCGGAGCGCGCGGGCCGGCGGCCCGCGCCGTGCCGAGCGGTGCCGCGGTCAGGCTCCCGCCGAGGGTGCCGGCCGCCGCCAGGAACCGGCGTCTGCCGCGGTCGGTGTCGCGTGCGGGTTCGCGCCCGGAGCCGGGCGCGGGCGCGGTGCGCGGGTCAGGGGTGGTCGGCGTTGGTTCTTGCACGTCCTGCCAACGACGGCGCCGCCGATCCGCAACGGCCGTGCCCCGTCCGGGTGCCCGTCCTGCGGTCGGTCAGACCTTCTTCTCGAACGGGCTGGGGTTCGGGAAGTACGAGTCCAGGAAGGGCTGCAGCAGCTCCAGCTGGGCCGGCAGGTCCTTGCGGTCCGACACCGTGTCGTTGATGCAGAAGACGTCCAGGTTCCGGGTGGCCAGGATCCGGGCGAGGCGCCGCGAGGTGCTGTCGTGCATCAGGTCCAGGTAGGCGTAGGCGATCTCGGACGGGACCGCGCGGCCGCTGTGGTAGCCGTAGTGGTGGTGCAGCGAGGAGGCCACCGAGAGGTCGGCCGGGCCGCGGAACCTGGTGGCCGCGGTCGTCCGGTGCCGCTCGGCGAAGCGGTCCTCTATCTCCAGCAGGACATCCCGGCGCAGTGCGTGCGGTACGTGCATCATCTTCTGCACCAGCGTGGTGCCGAAGTCCCGCTCGATCAGCTGCCGGTTGTTCTTGGCGGCGGCGGCGACCGGGGCGTCCTCGACCGAGGGGGTGCCGAACGGCACCATCGCCTGGGAGGGGAAGAACTTGGTCAGGCCGTTGGAGTGGAAGAACAGCTGCGGGGTGACCGGACGGCCGAGGAAGACGTCGTCGTTGAAGTAGAGGAACTGCTCCGACAGGCCGGGTATGTGGTGCAGCTGGCTCTCGATGGCGTGCGAGTTGAAGGTGGGCAGCGCCTCGGGGTCGGAGAAGATCTCCCGGTGGCTGACCACGGTGAGCCGCGGGTTCTCGGTGTCCAGCCAGGACGGTACCTGGTCGGCCGTGACCAGGTAGACGTGGCGGACCCAGGGCGCGTTCAGGTGCAGCGAGCGCAGCGAGTACTTCAGCTCGTCGCGGCTCATGAAGCGGGCGTCGTTGACGGCTTCGGGGTTGTACGTGGCGGTGGTCCCGTCGGCGGCGGCCCGGGTCGCCTGCCACTTCGGGTCGTTGCTGTCGACCCAGGTGTAGACCACGTCCACGGGGTAGCGGACGTCCTCGGGCAGCGCGGCGGTGAACGGCGCCCGGGTGGGCAGGTCGTCGCCGGTCCGGCTCCAGGCGGCCAGCCTGGTGAACACGGCGCCCGGTGCGGACACGGTCCGCTCGTCGGCGCCGACCCGTTCGGTGACCCGGTTGCGGCGCGGGGCGACCAGCTCGCCGTCCTCGGCCCGCCAGAACTCCACGTCGCAGCCGTACTCGTGGCCGAGGACGTAGTGGCCGTCCTGGTCGGCCTGGAACCAGGTCAGGCGGATGACGTCGGCCTGTTCCGCGGCCCGCCAGCTCTCCGGCTCGAACCCGGGGGCGGAGGTGGTGGGCGCCTGGTCGCCGGAGCGCGGCGGCGTCGAGAGGTAGCCGGGGACGGTGGCGCACAGGGCCTGCAGCGCCCGCAGGGCCGCGGCCCGGTCGGTCAGGGCGACGGCGAGCACCGAGGAGGAGTCCGCCAGGCCGCGGACGGCGAAGTAGGGGACACCCGCGTCGTCCAGCGCGTGGCGGACCAGCTCCAGGTTCTGCGTCCGGCAGCTCAGCGGGTCCAGGTCGGTCCGGACGCTCACGATCTTGCGGTCCTTGCCGACCTGGGCCAGGGCCACGGCGCCGGCCTCGAAGAACTGGGGGTGCCGCCGCGCGAGGCGTCCGCCGTCGTCCAGCCGCTGCTGCATCGACAGCGAACGGGAGATGGTGTGGATGACCCGGGTGCGGGTCTCGTGCGAGATGTGCTTGGCGATCGCCGCGCGGCTGCGCTCGGGCAGGATCCGGCGGTAGGCGTGGACCAGCTTGGAGTGCTCGGACTTCAGGACGCCGACCGCACCGCCGCGGGGAGCCGGGGCGCCGAGCGGGGCAACGTGGGTGGAGTTCGTCTTCTCCACGGCAGTCAAGCGATTCATCGCTCCCCCAACACTCTTGCTTCACCCTCGACCACGGTGCGCGCGGAGGACCGATTCTGCCGCCACCTGCCTCGGTGGCATCCGACAAGGCCGCGCGTGTGGGTACGGAGGGCGGCCTCGCTCGCCGCTCACACTGTCATTTGGTTTTGCCGTGTGTCAACCGGACGAATACCGCAGCGTAAGGGGGCCGCCACCTCGGGAGGATGTCCGGTTTGTTGATTTTTGTCCCCGGTAGGGTTGGCCGTTGGGCCTGGAGCCGGAGAAGTTCGGTGTTCCTCCGGTGACTTAGCATGGCTGCTCTCGCGCCCGCACGAGTGCCCGAATCGATAGCCCGGACCGTCCGGGGTGAGCCCTAGGAGGTCACGGTGGCCGAGCAAGTCCACGCCCTGCGCGTGGTCGGCCGTTCCGGTGTGCTGGCTTGGCGCAAGCTGCCCGTCAGCCAGCTGCCCGGCAGGATCCGTCGCAAGGCCGGACGTCACGTCGCCGCCGGACGGGACCACCTGATCCACTCCGTGGTCGCCCCGCGCGCCGAGGGCACCGCCGCAGTGGTGAGGTACGCCATGGTGCTCGGCGGCCACAACCTCAACCTGCACGCCTGGCTGCCGCCGGAGACCCCGGCCGACGCCACGGTCGAGCTGATGGTCGGCAACGGCACCCGGCACTTCTCCGTTCCCGCCCGGCTGTCCGCCGCCCCCGGCGGCCGGCCCAGCGTCACGGCGTCCGCGCTGCTCGGCAAGCAGGTCGGCGGCCTGCCGGTCACCGGCGGCCGCTGGTCGCTGGTACTGCGGGTCACCGCCCCCGGCGGCGTGACCGAGGAGCGCCGGCTGATCGGCGCCGGCGAGACGCCGACCCTCACCGGTCCGAGCGCGGCCCTCGCCGCCTGCCCCGTCAGCGGCATGTCGATGCAGACCGGGATCTCCCCGTCCGGCCGGCTCAAGCTGGTCGTCTCCGAACCGCCCGCCCGCGCCGAGGTGGTCCGGGTGGTCCGCCGGTTCGCCGGGCTGCAGCTGGACTTCCGCCCGCCCGGCCCGCGCGGCCGGCTGGAGGCGACCGACGGCAAGCAGGTGGTCAAGCTGTCGACCGAGCCCGTGCCCGGCAGCCCGGAGCTGCTGCGCAGCACGCTGCCGCTGGCCGACCTGCACGCCGTACACCAGGGCAGCAACTGGGGCTTCCGCTGGGTGGGGGAGAGCGGCCGCAAGTACTGGCTGCGCCGCCGTCCCGACGACCTCCGCTCGGTCCGGGTGATGCTGAACACCGGCGTCAAGCTGGTGATCACGGACCGGAAGGGCCGCCTACACTACGTGACCCAGCGTCACACCATCCGCGGTATCTACCGGTTGTCCTTCAGCCCGGTGCCCGGACCTGCCGCCCCGGGCCAGCAGTCGATATCCACCGCCACCACGGGATCGCTCACGTGAAAATCACCTTCCTCCTGACCAGCGCCGACACCATGGGCGGCACTGAACGGGCCATCCTGACCGCGGCCGAAGCCGTCTCCGAGCTGCACCAGGTCGAGGTGCTCAGCATCTTCAAGACCCGGTCCAGCGGCTTCTTCGAGACCGGCGGCAAGCTGAAGATCCGGAACCTGGTGGACAACACCGGCGCGGTCCCGCGCCCGGTCGAGGGCGCCGACCAGGACGACGCGGTCTACCGCCGGCTCGCCGCGCAGCCCAGCGAGCTGGTGGACCCGGCCTGGGAGCGGTCCTTCAACCGGCTCTCCGACCTGGAGGTCGAGCGGGCGCTGCGGGACACCGACTCGGACGTCCTGGTCGCCTCGACGCCCGCCCTGCTGGCCCTGATGGTCCGGGTGGCCCCGCCGTCCGCGATCACCGTCTGCCAGGACCACCGGGTCTCCGAGCTGCGCGGTGTCAGCGGCGATCCGCTGATGCGCTTCGCCCCGCACCTCGACGCCCTGATCGCGCTGAGCGAGCCCACCCGCGCCTGGTTCGCCGAGACCTTCGGCGAGTACGCGCCCCAGCTCACCGTGCTCGGCAACGCCCTGCCCGAGGCCTACCGCCCGGCCTCCTCGCTGGAGACCCGCACCATCACCCTGGCCGGTCGGATGGTGGCGGAGAAGCAGATCGACCACGCCATCCACGCCTTCGACCGGGTGGCCGCCCGGCACCCGCAGTGGCGGATGCGCGTGCTCGGTGACGGGCCGCTGCTGCGCAAGATGCGCGAGCTCGCCAGCACCATGGGCGCCGCCGACCAGATCCAGCTGGTCGGCTCCACCCAGCACATGCCGGAGGAGTGGGCCCAGGCCAGCATCTGCCTGCAGACCTCCCGGGTGGAGGCGCTGCCCCTGGTGCTCGCCGAGGCGCAGGCCGCCGGTGTGCCGGTGGTCGCGTACGACTGCCCCAACGGTCCGGGGGAGATCGTCACCTCGGACGTCAACGGCCTGCTGGTGCCGCCGGGCGACATCGACGGCCTGGCCGAGGCGCTGGACCGGATGATGTCCGAGGACGAGACCCGGCACGCCTTCGGCGCCGCCTCCATGCTGGCAGCCGAGCGCTGGTCGGCGCCCAAGGTCGCGGCGCAGTGGAGCGAGCTGTTCAAGGGTCTGATGGCCGACCGTGACAGCGGCCGGCTGGCTGCCGCCCGCCGTCGCCGCCGGACCCTGGCCGAGTCCGCCCGGGGCCAGCTGGGCACCGTGGCCGCCGAGTCCTCCCGCTCGGTCGGCTCGATCGACAAGGTCGGGCAGAAGGCGCACGAGGTCCGGATCGAGGCGCAGAGCGGCGGCACGGTCGTCCGGGCCAGCGGCCACATCTGCCAGGTCGCGGACGACCTCTCCCCGTTCGACGTGATGAAGGCCAACCTGGACCTGGCCGTCGACCTGCTGGACGAGCTCGGCATCCCGTACCTGATGACCAGGACCAGCGCGCTCCGGCACAGCCTGGCGGTGGCGGTCGAGTACCGCGAGAAGCTGCTGCGCGCCGTCACCGAGCGCTACAAGGACAGCCCCGTGTACGCGGGTCTGCTCGACGCCAGGGGCGGCACCAAGGCCAACGTCCTGGCGGCGATCCTCGACCAGTACCTGCCGGCCTCCGGCTCGGTGGCCGCGGTCCGGCTGTTCCGCCCGGTGACCACCACCGGCGGCACCATGCGCCTGACCGGCGTCTACGGCTGCACGGTGGCCTTCACCACGCCGAACAAGGACGACGAGAAGCTGCTGGACGTCCCCGGCGGCACGGTCTACGGCGCCACCCTGCCGGTGTCCGCGCTCACCGGCAAGGCCACCCTCACGGTCGGCGACCGCAGCTACCCGACCATCGAGGCCTTCACCAAGACCCTGCCCACCGACGTCGACTTCCCGGTCGACGTGGTCTACACCTGGGTGGACGGTGGCGACCCGGCCTGGCGCGAGCGCAAGAACAAGGCCCTGGTCGCGCTCGGCATGGCGCCCTCGGACACCGACGGCTCCTCGGACGAGGCCCGGTTCCGCAACCGCGAGGAACTCCGGTACTCGCTGCGCTCGCTGGACATGTACGCCCCCTGGGTCCGCACCATCCACCTGGTCACCGACGACCAGGTGCCGTACTGGCTGGACACCGACCACCCCCGGGTCAAGGTGGTCAGCCACCGCGAGATCTTCGGTGACACCGGCAAGCTGCCGAGCTTCAACTCGCACGCCATCGAGAGCCGGCTGCACCGGATCGAGGGCCTGGCGGAGCACTTCCTCTACTTCAACGACGACGTGTTCCTCGGCCGCGCGCTCAGTGCCGACAGCTTCTTCCTGGGCACCGGACAGGCCAAGTGCTTCCAGTCGCCGACCACGGTCGACCCGAACCCGGTCCAGGACGGCGAGGAGTTCGCCTTCATCGCCGCCAAGAACAACCGTGCCCTGCTGGAGCGGGAGTTCGGCCGGACCCTGACCAACACCTTCCTGCACACGCCGCACGCGCTGCGCAGGAGCGTCCTCGCCGACCTCGAGGAGCGGTTCCCGGCCGAGGTCGCCCGCACCGCCGAGGCCCAGCTGCGCAGCGAGACCGACCTGGCGATCACCTCCTCGCTGCACCACTACTACGGCATGTTCACCGGCCGCAGTGTGGCCGCCCCCATCTCCAGCGGCTTCATCAACGTCGGCCTGCGGGTCCAGCACCCCAAGCTGGCAAGGCTGCTGAGCACCCGCGGGAACGACGTCTTCTGCATCAACGACTACCACAACGCGGACGTCTCGGCCGAGGAACAGGCGGACATCCTCGGCGTCTTCCTGCCGAGCTACTTCCCGGTGCCGAGCCAGTACGAAAAGGGCACCGTCCGCAACAAGCGGCTGGCCGGTGCCCGGTGACCGCTGTGGACCACGCCCCGCCGACGGGCACCCCGAGGCCGGTCAAGCGGTCGATCGGCCGTCTCGGCCGCAGCGGCCGCAAGCCCAGGAGCACGGCCCCCGGCCGACTCGGCGCGCTCGACGGGCTGCGCCTCGGGGCCGCGCTGATGGTGGTCGCCTACCACTACATGGCCTTCGGCCAGGGGTGGTCGAAGCCGGTCACCAAGACCTTCCCGCACGCCTACCTGCCCGCTTCGTACGGCTGGCTCGGCGTCTACCTGTTCTTCCTGATCAGCGGCTTCGTCATCTGCCTCAGTGCGTGGGGCAAGCCGCTCGGCAGCTTCTTCGTCTCCCGGGTCATCCGGCTCTACCCCGCCTACTGGGTCGGTGTGCTGGCGACGTCGCTGGTGCTGTTCCTGATACCCGGGCCCTACCACGCGCTGTCGCTGAGCGACATCGCGGCGAACCTGACGATGTTCCAGGAACCGCTGGGCATCGACAGCGTGGACGGCGTCTACTGGACGCTCTGGGTGGAGCTGCGCTTCTACCTGCTGTTCGCGCTGGTGATCTGGCGCGGGCTCACGTACCGCCGCGCCGTGCTCTTCTGCTGCCTGTGGGCCACGGCGTCGATCGTCGCGGTGCCCCTGAACAGCGACTACCTGAACGGGCTGATCCTGCCCGACCAGAGCTGGTACTTCATCGCCGGCATCTGCTTCTTCCTGATGCGGAAGTACCGGCCGACGATCTTCCTCTGGATGATGGTGGGCTTCTGCTTCCTCGCCTCCCAGCACTACCTGCTGCTCGCTCACGCGCAGGCCGAGAAGCACATGGGCCGGCACATCCCCACCTGGCCGACCGTCGTGCTGCTCGCCGTGTTCTTCCTCGCGGTCGCCGCGGTCGCGCTGGGCTGGCTCAACCGGATCCAGTGGCGCTGGCTCACCACGGCCGGCGCACTCACCTACCCCGTGTACCTGCTGCACGAGTACATCGGGTGGAACATCATCCGCAGGTTCCAGAACCGTGTGCCGCACGGGCTCCTGCTGGTCGGACTGGTGACGGCGATGCTCGTCGGCGCCTGGCTGGTCCACCGGCTCGTCGAGCGACCGCTGTCGCGCTTCCTCCGTGACGTCCTGACCAAGGCGATCGGGGAGATCCGAGAACTGTCGGCCCCCGCGCCGACGTCGACCCCGGTAGCCGGCCACCGACCCGTATCTCCCCAGAAGGAACCGCAGCCGTGAAACTCTTCCGCCGTGGATCAAAGCGAGCCGACGAGCAGGCGCAGACGGCACCGGCCGACGTCGTCCCGACCGGACCGGCGCCCGCGCTCCACATGCAGATCGTCGCGCACACCGACGACGACCTGTACTTCATGGTGCCGGACCTGCTGCACACCGTCCGGGCCGGCATTCCCGTGGTCTGCGTGTACCTGACCGCCGGTGAGGCCGACGGCCGGAACGTCGCTACCTCCGACCCCAAGCGCGGGGACGCGCCGGTCGACTTCGAGGGGTACACCACGGGCCGGCAGGCCGGTCTGCGGGCCGCCTACTCGGCGATGGTCACCGGTCACCGGGACGCCGTCTGGGAGCGCGGGACCCGCACGATCAGGGACGGTGTCGTCGCCGAGGTCAACACACTGACCGACGGGCCGGCGCCGATCACCCTGATCTACCTCAACCTCCGCATGGTGCAGGAGGACCAGCCGCCGGCCCGACTGCGCACCCTGTGGACCGGCGAGGTGGAGTCCGAGCCGACGCTGCGCCCGACCGACAGCCCGATCCCCGGGGCGAGCGGGACGTACCGGATGACCCGTGAGGGTCTGATCGGCAGCCTGGTCGACCTGCTCACCGAGTACCGCCCCACCGTGGTCCGCACCCTGGACCCGGACCCGGACCACCTCAAGTACGACAACGGCCGCGCCCACTACTGCGACCACGAGGACCACACCGCCTCCGCGCAGTTCGCGTTCACCGCGCTGCGCCGGTACGACACGGCCGGGCACCACCAGCCGCTGGTCGTGGAGAGCTACCGCGGCTACTGGAACAAGCTGTGGCCGTTCAACCTCAGCGGTGCCGCGTTCGCCGAGAAGATGAAGTACCTCAACATCTACGGCGGCGTCGACGGCCACGACTGCGAGAACCCCGCGCTCTGCGGTGACCGCCAGCTCGGCGACCGCTCCTACAACCGCGGCTACGGTCAGAGCACCACCTACCGCTACCACGGCACCACCAACTGGCTCCAGCGGCAGGCCGACGGCCGACTGGTCGCCTTCGGCGTTCTCAACGGCCGGCCGGTCCAGTGGACCGAGACCGAGGCCGGATCCGGCACCTGGTCCGAGCCGGCCGCGCTCGGCACCTGGTCGGACGGGCAGGGCGACGACGAGTCGATCCTGCTGCCGCAGCTGGACGTGGTCGAGGACCGCAAGGGCCGGTTCCACGTCCTCGGCCTGAAGGCCACGCTGTCGGCGGGGATCTACGGCCACAGCCGCGACGTGGTTCGCGCCTGGCAGTCCGTTCCCTCGGGGACGTTCGGGACCTGGGAGAACCTCGGCAACCCGTACAACCCGGAGGGCAACAACCCGGTCAAGCGGCGCGAGATCGGCATGCCGGTCGGAGCGGTGGACGCCGAGGGCCGGCTGTACTTCGTCACCCGCAACTTCGGCTTCGGGCTGAGCGCGCGGCGCTGCGGGACGGACGGCGACTGGAGCGGCTGGCTGGACTACAGCGGCCGGTCCCAGGACGGCTACAGCACCGTGACCACGGCGCGCGGCACGATCGAGATCTACGGCGGCTCGGTCGGCGACGGTGTCCAGCCCGGCGTGATCCGCTGGCGGCAGCGTGCCGCCGGCGGGGCGGCCACGCCCGAGTACGACACCTACCTGCCCGCGCCCGCGGGCACTCCCTCGGTACTCGAACAGCCCGACGGCCGACTGCTGCTGCTGGTCCGCCAGCCGCAGACCGCCTGGGTGCTCGGCTACCGGCAGACCGAGCCCGGCGGCCGCTGGGACACCACGCCGTTCCTGCTCGGCGGCGACGGCGGCTTCGGCCCGCTGGCCGTCCGGCTGCTGCCGGACCTGGACAAGCTGCTCGTCGCCCAGCGGAACGACGCCGGCACGGTCAGCGTGACCCTCCAGCCGGCCCAGGGCGAGCCGCTGCACAACGAGTGGATCGACCTGGGGGACGGCCCCTTCATCCACAGCCCGTCGATCGCGGTCGATGCCGACGGCACTCCGACCGTCGCGGTGATCGGCACCGACGGACGGCTGCGCACCAACCGGCTCCAGCTCGTCGAGGGCGAGCTCAAGCCGGAGGGCTGGCAGACGGTCTGATCCTCTGAGCCAGTGGAGCCCGCCGGCCCGCGCCGACCGGCCGGGAGCCGGTGGCGCTCCGCAGGCCGAAGCAGCCACCCGTGCCCAGACGCGGGTGGCTGCTTCACTTCCTGTGTTTCGGGTCAGCTGAGGTCGGCGCGGTACCAGTTCCAGCTGCCGTTGACGGTGTCGTCGTTGTCCCACACGTCGACGGGGTTGCCGAAGTGGCCCGCGCCGTTGTCGGAGGCGCATCGGCGGACGGGTCGGCCACCGTGCCCTCGGCGGCTTCGAGTTGATCGGCGGTCAAACAGCTGCCGAGTACCGGCTCAGGGGCCCGCCGGGTCGTCCCGTACCGCACGGCGGCGGGCGGCGGAGGACCTGATGGAACGGCTGGGTGCGCGCCGCCGCATCGAGATCGGCGTGCGGACGGTCCGGCACCGCCGTCGAGCGGCACGCTCGGGGTGTCCGGCGGGCCCCGGGCTCTGCCGTGGGCCGCAGGCGGTGGCCGCTGTGACGGCTGTAGTCGGAGCGCTCAGCCGACCGGGGTGCAGTGCAGTGCGGCGTCCGGGGTGAACCGGGCGAGGACGGGGTGGCCGTCGGCGTCGGGGGCGAGGGCTGCGGTGCCGACGACGGGCCCGGGCAGGGTGCTCCAGCGCGGGTTCCCGCCGGTGCCGAGGGTGGTCAGGCTGGTGCCGCCGTCGTTGTCGCGGGTCGCCAGGAGCACGCCGCCGGGCACGGCGAGCAGGGTGAGCGGGCCGAACCCGCGGGCGCCCAGGTCGAGCGGCTCGTCCTGCCAGCTCCCGTCGGCCTCCAGGCGGTGGGCCACCGGGCGGGCGCTCTTTGGCTCGCGGTGGGCGAGCAGGACCGTGC
Source organism: Kitasatospora sp. NPDC056138 (assembly GCF_042264695.1). Lineage (NCBI taxonomy): Bacteria > Bacillati > Actinomycetota > Actinomycetes > Kitasatosporales > Streptomycetaceae > Kitasatospora > Kitasatospora sp. NPDC056138. Next base: position 31,306 of record NZ_JBHJVK010000010.1, read on the forward strand.
CGTCGGGGCGGACGACCGCGGTCGGCGGGTCGGCGGGGGCGGGCAGCCCGGTCGGCAGCACGGTGAACGGTCCGTTCGGCTGTTGCTGCGCCCAGTGGTGGACCGAGTCCGGGCCGGTGCCGAAGAGGTGGATCCGGCCGGTGCCGTCGGTGACGGCGGTCAGGCCCTCCTGGACGTCCGCGCCGCCCAGGTCGGTCCAGTCGCTCCACCCGCCGTCGGGGCGCTGCCGGCGGGTGGACACGCCCTTGGCCCAGGTGCGGACGAAGAGCTGGGTGGTGCCGTCGGCGTTGCGGGCGACGACCGGACCGCCCACCCGGCGGCCGTGGTCCGGGTCGGTCTCCGGGTTGCCGAGCGAGGTCCAGGCGCCGAACGGGCCGCCCTTGCCGGTCTGCACCACCGTGACGATCTCGCGCCGGTTGTCGGCGGTCGCCGGTCCGAGGCCGGCCGCCCGCTCGGCGAACAGCTGCCAGCGGCCGTCCTGGGTGAGTGCGGCGGTCAGGCCGGGCAGCAGGCCGTCACCGCCGAGCAGTTGCGGCTCGCCCCACTTCCCGCTGCCCGGCCCGGTCTCCTGCCACATGGCGGCTTGCAGCCCGAGCACGCCGAAGGCGGTCAGCCGGCGGTCGGCGTCCTGCCGGAACCACGGCGCGGTGCCCGGGTAGCGCAGGCTGGTGCGCTGCAGCCAGCCCGTGCCGTAGGACCGGTCCTGGCCGACGTCGTAGTCGCCGCAGCCGGCCACGAAGGTGCAGCCGTTGCGCGGGTCGCCGCCGTAGGTGTTGAGGACGTCGGCCTTGCGGCGGACCAGCTGCGCCGGGAGGTTCTGCGGCCAGCGCTCGTTGTAGTAGCCGCGGTAGGCGGTGACGGTGTACGGCCGGCCGCCGGTGCTGCTGTAGCGCTCCAGGGCGGCGTAGGTGAACAGCGCGGCCGCGGTGTGGTCCGGGTGGTCGGAGTAGCCGTCCTGGTCGTGGTGCTGCTTCTGCGTCCCGTCGTGGACCTGCATGTCCGGGTCCGGGTCCATGGTCCGCACCAGCGTCGGCCGGTAGCGGCCGAGGAGGTGGACCAGGCCGGCGATCAGGCTTTCGTGGGTGACCAGGTGGTTGCCCTGCACCGGGGAGCCGGTGCTGGCCAGGGTCTGGCTGACCGCGGTGGGGTCCGACCACAGGTCCGGCAGGCTGATGCTGGAGCCGCCGGTCGACCTGAAGTGCTGGCTCACCCCGAGGAAGACGAGGGTGACGCCCCGGTGCCCGGCCAGGGTGTCCACCTCGACCGCGGTGCCGTCCGGCAGGGTCTCGGTGGACACCTCCCAGGGGGCGAGGTGCCTGCCGGTCGCCATCAGCGCGTACGCCTGGCGCAGCCCCTGCCGCCGGGCTCCCGCGTAGGCGGCCTCGTCCGGCTTGGGGCGGTCCTTCGAACCGGGGACCTTGTTGATCCCCCCGCTCTCGCCGCAGTTCAGGTAGATGCTGACCAGCCGGTCGTTGGCGTCGATGGACTGTTCGAGGTCCGGGTTCATGAAGTACAGGTCGTCGTCCGGGTGGGCGAGGATCTGGACGACCGTGCTGCCGCTCGTCCCGTCCAGCGCTGCCGCCAGCGAGGCCCGTGGCCGGGGGGTGGGCGGGGTGGCCGACCTGGACGTACAGCCCGCCGCCGCCAGTGCCGTGATCCCCGCGAGTACGGCACGGCGGGGGACGGGGGCGGGGCGGCGCACTGTCACGGGAAGCTTCCTCGAACCTGACGGAGGACTGGCTCCCCCTGCTGAGACCTGGACATCCGTACCCGGGACCGGCCGGTCCTCGGGACGAGGCGCACGACGGATGAACAACGCGTGAAACCCACCCCGTTCCCTGCACATTACACGCGCCCGGGACGGCTCCGGGGCGGTGGTCCCGCGACGGGTCGGCGACGGTGCGGAGGGTCAGGCCGGGCGGGGCAGCGGCCTGACCGGGGAGCGGGTGAGGGCGACCGCGGTGACCACCAGGAGACCGCCGAGGACGGTGTTCCAGCCGACCGGCTCGGCGAGCAGCAGCGCGCCCAGGGCGGTGGACCAGAGCGGGGTGACGTAGGTGACGGTGGCCGCGGCGGTGGCGCCCGCCGCCCGGACCAGGTTCAGGTTGAGGATGTACGCGACCCCCGTGCCCAGGGCGCCCAGGACCAGCAGGGCGAGTGCGGCTCCCGCACCCGGCCGGTGGGGTGCTCCGGCCACCGCCGGGGCCACCAGGGCCAACTCGACCGCCGCGCAGCCGATCTGGAGGGCCGCCAGGCAGGTCGTGCTGTGCGGGAGACCGGAGAGGTGGCGGCGGGTGTAGGTGAAGCCGGCGCCGTAGCAGGCCGCGGCGCCGAGGCAGGCCAGACTGCCCGTGAGCGCCCCGGCCCCGAGGCCCCGCCATGCCCCGAGCACCACCAGGACCCCGGCGAAGCCGAGCGCGAGACCGGCGGCCCGGCGCGGGCCGGGCCGTTCACCGCCCTTCGAGGCCAGCGCGAACAGCAGGGTGAACAGGGGTGTGGTGGCGTTCCACACCCCGGCCAGCACCGAGCTGATCCGGGTCTCGCCGAAGGAGAACAGCACGAACGGCGCCGCGTTCAGTAGGACCGCCACCACCGCCGAGTGCCCCCAGGCGCGCGCCTCGCGCGGTACCGGCTCCCGCCGCAGGAGGAGGATCGCCCACAGCGTGGCGGCGCCCAGCGCACACCGCCACAGCGCCACCCAGGCCGGCGGCACGCCCGCATCCACCGCGATCTTGATCAGGGCGAAACTCGCCCCCCAGATCGCCGACAGCGCCACGAAACCCGGCCACCACCGCCGCACCGCCACACCCGTCTCCCGTTCCGCTCCCGCGGACCCGACCGGGCCCGTGGACACACCGTGCCGGGCCGGGTGATCATGAGTCCAACAAGTGCGAGTGCGGACGGGATGAGAGTTGCTCATGGCCACCGGCGTCAATCTGGCACAGTTGCGGGCCCTGGTCGCCGTCGCCGAGAACGGCGGATTCGGCTCCGCCGCCGAGGAGTTGGGCATCAGCCAGTCCGCGGTGTCGCACGCCGTCGCGGCACTGGAACGTGTCGTCGGCGGACCCGTGCTCCACCGCGTCGGCCGGGTCAGGCCCACCCCGCTGGGCGAACGGCTGCTGCCGCACGCCCGGACCGCCACCGCCTCCGCCGACGCCGTCGCGGCCATCGCCGCCCGCCACCGGGGCAGCCCCACCGGCACCGTGCGGCTGGCCGCGCCCACGACCGTGTGCCAGGGGCTGCTGCCCGGACTGCTCGGCGAGTGGAGCGCCGCCCACCCCCGGGTCAAGGTCCGGATCTTCGAGGGCGAGGACGACGAGCTCGACCGCTGGCTGGCGGCCGGTACCGTCGATGCCGCCGTCCTCATCGACCCCGATCCGGCGCCCGCCGGGTCACTGCTGCTCGCCCGGGACTCCATGCACGCGCTGCTGCGCCGCGACCACCCGCTGGCGGGTCAGCCGGTGGTCGACATCCAGGACCTGGAGGACGACGCCTTCCTGCTCTCCGAGGGCGGCTGCGAGCGTCACATCCGTGAGGTCTACCGCCGGACCGGCGGCCGCTTCGTCCCCACCCACCGGATCCGCGACGTGGGCACCCTGATCAGCATGGTGCACGCGGGCATCGGGGTCTCGGTGATGCCCGCGCTGGCCCACGCCATGCTGCCGCCCGGCTGCGTGCTGATCCCGCTCCGCCCCCGGGTGCACCGCCGTCTCGTGCTCACCGGTCCGGCGGACCGCCCCTGGCACCCGGCCGTCACCGCCCTGGTGGCCACGGCCGCCGTGGTCGACGGGCTGCGCACGGGGTAGCCGGGCAGCCGGGCGGACGAACGGTCAGCGGTCCGGGATCCGAGAACCGAGGCCCGAGATCGGCTCTCGGTCGTCAGCGGAAGCAGTACGAGTCCGAGGAGGCGTCGCCGCCGTGCAGGTGGGTCTGGTGCACGCGCAGGCCCCGGAAGTCCGCACCGTGCGGGAAGAAGCGCGGGTCGACGGTGAGCCCGCCGTTGACGGTGTCGGCGTCGAGCTTGATCATCCACGGGTCGATGCCGTCGGGGTAGAACTGGTCGTCCCAGGAGCCGTAGAGGGAGTTGGTCAGGTAGACCCGCCTGCCGTCCCGGCTGAGCTCGACCATCTGCGGGCCGCCGGTCAGCGGGACGTCCGGGGCGGTGGGGTGCGGGGCCCGGCCGGTGATGCCGCCGAGCCGGACCGAGCCGGTCAGCCGGGGGTGGAACGGGTCGGCCACGTCGTACTGGAAGAGTTCGCCGGTGCCCCAGGCCGAGACGTACAGCCAGCGGTCGTCCACCGACAGGTTGATGTCGGTGACCAGCGGCGGTACCGCGCCGAAGGGCTGGAGGGCGGGCGGCAGGTCCTCGCTCTTCGCGGGTTCGGCGGGGATCTCGATCACCTTGCGCGCGGCGAACCGGTCGCCGTCGCGGTACCAGAGCCAGACCGAGGCGGAGAGGTCCGCCACGTTCGTCACGACCCCGACGAAGCCCCACTCCTGCTCCGGGTCGTGGGCCGGACGGAGTTCCAGCACCATCTGGTGCTGGTCGCCGAGGTCGATCCGCTGCAGGTGCTTCCCGGAGTCCAGCTCCCAGAAGTGCAGCGCATGGCCGTACTTGCGGCCCAGCAGCAGCTCGGGGACCACCCCGTCCTCCACCATGGACGGGGTGCCCCACTCGCTGGTGATCCCGACGTTGCTCCCGAGGTGCCACCACACGTCGTAGGCCAGCTGCTGCGGCCCCCGGTCGCTCTCCCAGGCGCGCAGCACCTCGAAGGTGGTGTGGTCCAGCAGTGCGACCCCGCCGGGCCCGTCCGCCCCGTCCGCGCCGCCCAGGCAGGAGAGGAAGACGCCGTCCGGGCCGCAGTGCAGGGTGTGCGGACGCGAGTACCCGGCCTTGGCGGCGAGTTCCTCGGCGCTCACGGTCCGCACCAGCTTCGGCCGTACCGGGTCGGGCCGGGTGTCCATGACGTGCAGCCGCGAGGACCGCAGGCCGGGCAGCAGCAGGAACCGCCGCTCGGGGTTCTGGTGGCAGGCGTGGGCCAGGGCGCTGGAGCAGGCGTTCCAGCCGAAGTGGTGCAACTCGTCGCCGACCTCGGGGAGTTCGGCGAAGTTCAGCACCTGGCCGTAGCCGGGTGAGTCAGGGTCCGTGTCAACGGTGATCAGGGCGTCCGGACGGCTCGCGGACCGGTCGAACCCGGCGACGTACGCGAGCTTCTCCGGTGGAGCGGCGACCGCATCGGCAGGAGTCCGGTACAGCGAGGGATCCGAGTGTCCGTGGGCAGCGGGGTCATGTGGCATGACGACTCCTCAACTCGACCTTGGGCAGGGAGTACGGCCGACTCGTCGGGACGTCGGGACGTCGGAAGGGACAACTGCCCAGGTAGCCTTCCACATAACCGCAGGCGCGCACGGGGCGCACGGGGGCGGATGGGAGCGGATCGGAGTGGACGGGCGGAAGTTCACGCCGTTGCCGCCGGTGACGCCGCTTCCCGGGGCGCGGCGTCGAAGACGGCCTGACGGTACGTCAACCACCGGGGGGTGACCGGGGCGTGAACGGTCGGGTGGGATGCTGGAGCCGCCGCCGGCGCCGACTGCCGGTGCCGACGCGGTGGCAACCGTGCCCGGCCCGTACCGACCTGTGCCGGCCTGTACCGAATCATGACGGAGACACCGATGACCGAGATCAAGAGCCCCCCGCTCACGCCCGAGCTCTACGCGTACGTGCTGAGCCAGAACCCGCCGCTCGACCCGGTCCAGCGGGAGCTGGTCGAGATCACGCACAGCAGGTACGCCGCCGCCGCCGGAATGCAGAGCGCGCAGGAGCAGGGTCCGCTGCTGGCGTTCCTGGTGCGGCTGGTGGGGGCCCGCAGGATCGTCGAGGTGGGGACCTTCACCGGGCTGTCCGCGCTGTCGATGGCCCAGGCGCTGCCCGAGGGCGGGAAGCTGATCACCTGTGACGTCTCCGAGGAGTGGACCGAGGTCGGCCGCCGGGCGTGGGCCAAGGCGGGCGTCGCCGACCGGATCGAGCTGAGGATCGCCCCCGCGCTGGAGACGCTGCGCGCGCTGCCGGACGACGAGCCCTGGATCGACCTGTCCTTCATCGACGCCGACAAGGCCAACTACCCGGCGTACTGGGAGGAGCTGGTCCGCCGGACGCGGCCCGGCGGGCTGATCGTCCTGGACAACACGCTCTTCCACGGGCAGGTCGTCGACCCGGCCGCCACCGGCAGCGCGGCCGCGATCCGGAGTTTCAACGAGGTGGTGCGCGCCGACAAGCGGGTCGAGGCGGTCCTGCTCACCGTCGCCGACGGGCTGACCCTGGCCCGCCGCCTGGACTGAGCCGCCGCTCGCCCCCCGCCCGCCGGGTGCTCCCGGCGGTGTGAGTGGCTACGAGTGGGCTACGAGTGGGCATGGCCATGGCGGAATGTCGCCCGGAGCGGCATGGAGTGCGGCCGGCGGTGGTAGGTCCTGGTGGTTCACGATTCGTGCCGACCTCCAGGGGATGACCGGATGCGCCCTGACCGCAAGCCCAGTCCCGTCGCGAGAACGCGCGGGGTGCTGCTCCCGCTGCTGGGTGCCGTGCCGTTCGGCGGGATCCTCGGCGGTGTCTTCTTCGCGAACCGGGTGACGCCCTACGTGCTCGGGATGCCCTTCATCCTGTTCTGGGTGGTCCTCTGGGTGGTCCTCAGCTCCGTGGTGATGGCGGTGGTCCACCGGCTGGACCCGGACAACCGGGAGCCGGGCGGGGCCGAGGAGGCCGGGCCGTGACCGCACTCCTGGTCATCGCCGCCTTCCTGCTGGCCGCCGTCGCCCTGGGCCTGCGCGCGCGTCGCGGCAGGGAGATGAACCTCCAGGAGTGGTCGGTCGGCGGGCGCGGCTTCGGCACGGTCTTCGTCTTCCTGCTGCTCGCCGGCGAGATCTACACCACCTTCACCTTCCTCGGCGCCTCGGGCTGGGCGTACGGGAAGGGCGGGCCGGCCTTCTACATCCTCGCCTACGCCTCGCTCGCCTACGTGATCTCGTACTGGCTGCTGCCGGTCGTCTGGCGGTTCGCCAACGAGCACCGGCTGGTCTCCCAGTCCGACTTCTTCGCCCGGAAGTTCGACAGTCCGGCGCTCGGCGCGCTGGTCGCGCTGGTGGGTGTGGTGGCGATGGTGCCGTACCTGGTGCTCCAGCTCACCGGGATGGGCATCATCGTCTCCACCGCCTCCTACGGGCACCTCTCGCCGCACGTCGCGGTGGTGATCGGCACGGTCGCGCTCACCGGGTACGTCACCGTCTCCGGGATCCACGGGTCGGCGTGGACGGCGGTGCTCAAGGACGCGCTGATCCTCGGGGTGGTGGTCTTCCTCGGCCTCTACCTGCCGCTGCACTACTCCGGCGGGATCGGGCGGATGTTCCACTCGATCGACGCGGCCAGGCCGGGCTTCCTGACCCTTCCGCACCAGGGCCTGAGCCCCTGGTGGTTCACCTCGACCGTGCTGCTCTCCGCGCTCGGCTTCTACATGTGGCCGCACACCTTCAGCGCCACCTACAGCGCCGCCGACCCCGGGGTGTTCCGCCGCAACGCCGTGTTCCTGCCGCTGTACCAGCTGATCCTGCTGTTCGTGTTCTTCGCCGGGTTCGCCGCCCTGGTCGCCGTGCCCGGACTCAAGGGCGCCGACGGGGACCTGTCGCTGTTGAAGGTCACGGTCAAGTCCTTCGACCCGTGGTTCGTCGGGGTGGTCGGCGGCGCCGGGCTGCTGACCGCACTGGTCCCCGGCTCGCTGCTGCTGATGACCTCGGCCACCTGCCTGGCCAAGAACGTCTACCTGCTCGCCCGGCCGGCCGCGACCGAGCAGACCGTCGGACGGCTCGCCAAGGCGCTGGTCCCGGTGCTCGCCGCGGTGGCGCTGCTCTTCACCTTCAACGGCGGCAGCACCATCGTCAATCTGCTGCTCATGGGGTACGCCCTGGTCACCCAGCTGTTCCCGGCGCTGCTGTTCGGCCTGGCCGCCCGCCGCGCGGTCACCAAGCAGGGGGCGGCGGCCGGGATCGTCGCGGGCGTGGCCACGGTCGCCGCCACCACGCTGTCCCACACCACCGTCGCCGACCTGCTGCCCTTCCTGCCGCAGCCGGTGAAGGACCTCAACGTGGGCGTCGTCGCGCTGCTGGTCAACACCGTCGCGCTGCTGGCGGTCTCCGCCGTCACCCGGCCGGCCGCTGTGGCGGCACCCGTGCCGGTGAGCGGCGAGGCGGGGTGAGCGGCGAGGCGGGGTGAACCGCGTCGGGAAGCCGCCCGGCCGCGACGGCCCGGTCACCTCCCGGTCGGTGGGCGTTCCGCAGGCGTGCCCGGATCCCTGGCCGCCCGGACCCCCGCCGAGCGCCGGGTCCGTGCTCCCGTGCGCCGGGCGTGTTGCGGCTGGGGCGCATGCGGCGGGTGAGGGGGAGGAAGGCTCCCCGGGGCATGGCGATCGGACAGCCATGGCCACCGGGGTCGCGCAGCCGTGGCGACCAGGGCCGCGGGAGGGGTGTCAAGGGCATGGGGACGGACGGATTCGTGGCGCTGTCAGCCGAGTTGACCGGCTTCGGCGCGGCCGAGCTGTGGGCCACCGGCATGGTCGAGGTGTACCGGACGGCGGTGGGGGAGCGGGTCGGCGAGGAGCGGCTGGCCGAGCTGGCGGCCGCGGTGGCCTGTGCCGCGGCCTCGGACGGCACCCCGGTCCGTCCTGCGGACGAGGCGCTCGGAGAGCTCGCGGTGGCGGTGGCGCACCTCTGGTACACCGGGAGCTGGCCGGGCCTGCCCGAGCAGGTGCGGGAACGGCTGGGCTGTGCCGCGGACGACGAGCCGTGCACCGTCCACCCCGACTCCTACGCGGCCGGGCTGGTCTGGCGGACGTTCGACGGCCATGCCCCCGCGACCCACGCGCCCGGTTTCGGCAGCTGGTCCCGGCCGCCGCAGGAGCCGCTGCGCGCGAGTGCGGGGGGCGGTCGGTGACCGCGGCCGGACGGGGTGCCGCCGGGCGCCGCTGGGACGCGATCGTGGTCGGGGCGGGCTTCGCGGGCTCGCTGGTGGCCGCGCGGCTGGGGCAGCTGGGCCGCCGGGTCCTGGTGCTGGAGGCGGGCACCCAGGCGCCGGGCGCCGACCTGGGCCACGCCGACGCCGTACGCGCCTACCGCTCGGCCCTGGTCAAGGTGCCCAACTCGCCCTACCCGACCACCGCAGGGGCGCCGTCCCCCGATGTCACCGACCTGGTCGGCACGGCGGACGGCGGCTTCCGCGCCGACGGCCATCTGATCCAGCGCGGCCCGCTCCCGTACGGCAGCGGGTACCTGCGGGCCAACGGCGGTACGGGGCTGGCCTGGACGGGCCTCGCGCTGCGGATGCACCCGGAGGACTTCCGCGCCGGGGACTTCGGCCACGGCCGGAACTGGCCGATCGGATACGCCGAACTGGAACCGTACTACCGCCGGGCCGAGCGGGAGCTGGGCGTGGCGGGCGACGCCGGGGAGCAGCGCACGGAGGTCGGACTCCCGCTGCCGGACGGGTACGTCTTCCCGATGCACGCCATCCCCCGCACCCACCTCGACCGGGTGCTGGCCGACTCCCTGGACGCCAAGCGGGTGCACGATCCGGTGGCCGGCACCGACGTCCCGCTGAAGGTGGTCACCACCCCGCACGCCCGCAACGGCATCCCGAACCCGGCCTACGACGACGGCGCCGGGTACCGGCCGGTGGGCGCGCCCGGAGCCCCGGAGACCGGTCTGCGCTGCCTGGGCCAGGCCGGCTGCGTACCGATCTGCCCCTCGCAGGCCAAGTACACCCCGCTCAAGTCCCAGGCCGCCTGGCCGGCTTCGGTCGAACTGCTCACCCGCGCCGTGGCCGGCCGGGTGCTGGTGGACGGGACCGGGCGGGCCACCGGCGTCGAGTACCGGACGTACGGGGAGGACGGTGCGCCGCTCGGTGTGGCCAGGACCGTCGAGGCGGACCTCGTCGTCCTCGCCGCGCACGCGATCGAGAACGCCCGCCTGCTGCTCGCCTCCGGCCTGGCCGGGGGCAGCGGCCAGCTGGGGCGCAATCTGATGGACCATCCCGTGCTGCTCACCTGGGGGTTGATGCCGAGCCGGGTCGGCCCGTACCGGGGCCCGGGATCGACCTCGGGACTGGAGGGCTTCCGCTTCGGTGCGGCCCGCGCCCGCCGCGCACCGTTCCGGATCGAGATCGGCAACTGGGGCTGGACCTGGGCCGCCGGGCCGCCGGACGGCCGGGTCGCCGAACTGCTGCGCGGGGGCGGCCCCGACGGACGCGGGCTGTTCGGCCCGGCCCTGCGGCAGGCGCTCGGCGACCGGGTCGGCCGGGAGTTCGCCCTGCAGTTCGAGCTGGAGCAGGAGGCCGACCCCGCCAACCGCGTCACCATCGACCACCGCCACCCCGACCGCCTGGGCAACCCCCGGCCGGTTCTCCACTACGACCTGTCCGACCAGGTGAAACGCGGCATGGCGGCGGCGCGGGCGGTGTCCGACCAGATCTTCGCCCTGCTCGGTGCGGAGGACCACACCCGCTACGGCCCCGGCCCCGGCTGGCCCGGCCGGTTCGAGTACGAGGGCCGCTCCTACGGCTACCGGGGAGCGGGTCACGGCGCCGGGACGCACCTCATGGGCGACTCGCCCGCCACCTCCGTGGTCGACCAGTGGCAGCGCTGCTGGGAGCATCCCAACCTCTATGCCGTCGGCTGCGGCAGCATGCCCTCCCTGGGCACCTCCAACCCCTCGCTGACCATGGCTGCACTCGCCCTGCGCAGCGCCGAACAGATCGACCGCGACCTGTCCGCGCTGCACCGCGCGACCGTCTCGACCCCCTGAGGAGCCACCGCCATGACCGACCTGCCGCTGCCGCCCGTCGCCGCTCCCTACCGGCTGCCGTTCCACTACGGCGCCCTGCACAACATCGGCGTCGACTACCTGGTGGACCCGGAGCCCGTGCGGGACCTGCTGGCGGAGCGGCACCCGCAGCTGACCGCCGCCGAGTTCGACGGCCGGGCGTGCGTCTCGCTCAACTACCAGCTGTACTTCGCGCAGTACCCGAACGGCGGCGGCATCACCCAGGAGATCGAGTTCAACCTCATCGCCCACCCCACCGCCTGTGCCGCCCTGCTGCCCCGGCTCGACTACCAGCAGTACGCCCGGGGCTGGGACCAGACCAAGCAGCTCGGCATCGCCCGCATCCACGTGGTCTGCGACAACCCGCTCGCCATCGACGCCGGGACCAGGCTGTACGCGGAGCCCAAGTACCCGGGCTGGTTCGAGAGCACGATGCCCTCGCTCAACGGGCCGGCCGACGCGCAGTCCTGGTCGGTGGCCTGCCGGCGGGCCGGCGTCGGGGCGGACGGCCTCGAACCGCAGGACACCCTGCTGTTCTCGCTCGACGCGGACCTGGCCGGACTGCCGCACGAGCCGGTCAACAACACCCCCATCACCGGGTACGGCACCGACCCGCAGGAGCGGCTGCTCGCCGGCGCGCTCAACGTCTACCAGCCCTACCGCCACCATCCGCTGGAGCCGGCCGTCGCCGCCCGTCGGATCAGGCTGCACGTGCCCGACAGCGGCACCGAACTCGGCCGCCACCTCGGCGAGTTGATCGGTCCGGCCCCGGCTGCCGGGGTGTGGACGTACCAGTCGCCGCCGGTCGCCGCGCACAACCGGCCCTACTACGTCCCGTCGAAGCTCTGACACCCCCGGGCCCGGCCCTGCTCTGACACCCCCGGGCCGGCCCGGCCACCCAGCCGCACGCGGCGCGGAGGGACGTGGGGGTTGAGGACATCCGACCGGAAGTCAGCGCTGGTACTCCCCGTGACGGCCCGTCAGTGCACTTCACCTCGGGGCCGGAGAGGTGATAGAGATCCTTATGACAATCGTCCTGAACTCCGCCTCGGCCGTCAGTGACCCGCCGAACGCCGCTGCCTCGGGCACCTGGCAGCTGGGCGACCGCACGGTACACCGCGTGGGCCTCGGCGCGATGCGGCTGACCGGCACCGCGGCCTTCCACGGCGGGGTGCCACGCGACCGCGACACCTCGATCGCCCTGGTGCGCCGCGCCGTCGAGCTCGGGGTCAACCACATCGACACCGCGGCGTTCTACTTCTCCACGCTGCGCTCGGCCAACGAGATCATCAACGCTGCGCTTGCGCCCTTCCGTGACGAGGTGCTGATCGCGACCAAGGTCGGGCCGAGGCGGGACCGCAAGGGCGCCTGGGCCGACGCCGCCCGCCCCGAAGACCTGCGCGGGGATGTCGAGGAGAACCTGCGCCAGCTGGGCCGCGACCACCTGGACCTGGTGTATCTGCGCAACATGCGGTGGGAGTCGATCGCCGAACACTTCAGCGCCCTGGCCGAACTGCGTGACGCAGGGCTGATCCGCCACCTCGGGGTCTCGGACGTGACACCGGCACAGCTGACCGAGGCACAGACCATCGCGCCGGTGGCGGCAGTACAGAACCGCTTCGGCCTCGGGGACGGTGGCGCTGCCGAGGTGCTGCGCGCGTGCGGGCAAGCCGGGATCGCGTTCGTCCCCTTCTTCGCCATTGCCGGGGCACGGGCCTCTGGAGCCGCACCGGATCCTTCAAACTCGACCGAGAGCGCCGAGGTGCTGGAGGTGGCGCGGGCCCACGGCGTGACCACCCAGCAGATCCGGCTGGCGTGGACGCTCGCTCAAGGTGCGCATGTCCTGGCGATCCCCGGGACCGGCCACCCGGCGCACCTGGAGGCGAACATCGCGGCCGGCGCGATCCGGCTCTCACCCGATGACGTCGCGCGGCTGGAGGCGGCCTGACCCTGCGCACGGGAAACACTGTGGGCCGGGCCGGGACGACTGGGGTGGCCTCGAAAGCACCAGCGTCTCGGCGGGCGACGTCGTACCACCCCGGTCCGCCCCGTGGTTTCCGTGGCCGCGAATGTGCGACGCGCTGACGCGTTTCGACCGAGAGTCCTGGAAACGGTTCGGGCGAACCGTTTCCAGGCGGTCCACTTGCCTTACCTGCCTGAATCCGGATCATGCCACTTGACCTGCAAGAAAAGGGGTTCGAGTCCTGGACAACCACGGTCCACCCGCCGTCCGGGCCGGGCGGAGCGGGCGCGACCCCGCCGATCGGCCGAAGGCCGATGCCCCACGGTCAGCTAAAGCAACGGCATTGCTGCTCTGACACCCCCGGGCCCGGGCCTGCTCCGACGCCCCCGGGTCGGCCCGGCGCCGACCCCGCCGAAATCCGGGTGCGGCCGCCGGACGGCTCCGGTTACCCTGGCCGCATGTCAACGCCCCGAGTTTCCTAGCTCAAGGACCCGCTTCCACGCCACCCGTGTGTCCTTCTGCTTTCTCGGAGCGTCATCCCATGATCACCGTCCGCGGTGTCGACGTGCGCGTCGGCGCCCGTCTGCTGCTGTCCGACATCTCCTTCCACATCGCCCCCGGCGACCGCATCGGCCTGGTCGGCCGCAACGGCGCGGGCAAGACCAGCCTGCTGAAGACCCTGGCCGGCGCCGAACGGCCCGCCGCCGGCTCGGTCACCGTCACCGGCTCCCTCGGCTACCTGCCGCAGGACTCGCGGGCGGCCGACCCCGGCACCACCGTCAGCGACCGGATCCTGTCCGCCCGCGGGCTGGACCGCGCGGTCCGCGCACTGCGGGCCGCCGAGGCGGCGATGGCCGCGGCGCGGGGGCCGGCCGCCCAGGACCGGGCGATGCGCGCCTACACCGCTGCGGAGGCCGAGTTCCAGGCGGGCGGCGGGTACGCCGCCGAGGCGGAGGCGGCCAGGGTCGCCGTCGGCGTCGGGCTGCCGACCCGGGCGATGGACCAGCCGCTGGGCGCCCTGTCCGGCGGGCAGCGGCGTCGGGCCGAGCTGGCCCGCATCCTCTTCGCCGACCACGGCACGCTGCTGCTGGACGAGCCGACCAACCACCTGGACGCCGACTCCCTGGCCTGGCTGCGCACCTTCCTGGCCGGGCACCGGGGCGGCCTGGTGGTGATCAGCCACGACACCGGCCTGCTCGCCGACACCGTCAACCGGGTCTTCCACCTCGACCCGAACCGCAGCACCATCGACGTGCACAACACCGGCTGGCACGCCTACCTCGCCCAGCGGGCGGCCGACGAGCGGCGCCGCGGCCGGGAACGCGCCAACGCCGAACGCAAGGCCGCCGCCCTGCGCACCCAGGCCGACCGGATGCGCTCGCACGTGGCGACCGCCGTCGCCGCCAGGAACATGGTCCGCCGGGCCGACCGGATGCTCGCCGAACTCGAACCCACCCGGCGCGCCGAGAAGGTCGCCCGCATCCGGCTTCCCGAACCCGCCCCCTGCGGGCGCACCCCGCTCGGGGCGGTCAGTCTGGCCAAGGCGTACGGCAGTCACCGGGTCCTCGCCGGGGTCGACCTGGCCGTCGACCGGGGCAGCCGGCTCGTCGTGCTCGGTCTGAACGGGGCGGGCAAGACCACTCTGCTGCGCACCCTGGCGGGGCGCGAGCGGCCGGACACGGGCCGGGTGGTGCACGGCCACGGCCTGCGGATCGGCTACTTCGCCCAGGAGCACGACACCCTCGACCCCGCCCGTACGGTGGGTGAGAACCTGTCCGCCGCCGCACCGCACCTCACCGACGGCGAGGTGCGGCAGGTCCTCGGCGCGTTCCTGTTCACGGGCGACGACGCCGACAAGCCGGCCCGGGTGCTCTCCGGCGGCGAGAAGACCCGGCTCGCCCTGGCCGGCCTGGTCCACTCCGGCGCCAACGTCCTGCTGCTGGACGAGCCCACCAACAACCTGGACCCGGCCTCGCGCGGCGAGGTCCTCGCGGCGGTCGGCTCGTACCCCGGCGCGATCGTCATGGTCACGCACGACGAGGGCGCCATCGAGGCGCTGCGCCCGGACCGGGTCCTGCTGCTGCCGGACGGCACCGAGGACCTGTGGAGCGAGGACTACCTGGACCTGGTCGCGCTCGCCTGACGCGCTCGCGCGGGTGCACGGCGCGGGGCCCCGGCTCCGCGCCGTGCACCGGTCAGGCCGGCTTGCGCGCCTCGATCAGGAAACGGGTCGAATGGGCGACGAAGGGCCCTTCGCGCTCGATCTGCTCGTGCAGCTCCCCGAGCCGGTCGCGGTACTGCGCCACGGTGAACCCCGGCACCATCCAGATGACCTTCCGCAGGAAGTAGACCACCGCGCCGATGTCGAAGAACTCCGTCCGCAGGGACTCGAACCGCAGGTCGACGACATCCAGTCCGGCGGCCTGGGCGGCCCTGCGGGTCTCCTCGGGGTGGCGTCCGCACCGGACCTCCTCGGGCTGCGGGCCGAGGAAGTACTCCACCAGCTCGAAGACGCTGGAGTGGCCGACGTGCTGCGCCAGGTACGTCCCGCCGGGCCGCAGGACGCGGGCGATCTCCTCCCACCAGACGGTCACCGGGTGGCGGCTGGTCACCAGGTCGAACGCCCCGTCGGCGAACGGCAGCGGCGGCTCGTCCCGGTCCGCGACCACGACCACCCCCAGCGGGTGCAGCAGCTCGGTGGCCTTGGCGACGTTGGGCGGCCAGGACTCGGTCGCCACCATCAGCGGGGGGAACCGCCCCGCTCCCGCCAGGACCTCCCCGCCACCCGTCTGGATGTCGAGTGCGGCCGAGGCGCGGGCCAGCCGCCCGGCCATCGTCCGCTGGTAGCCCCAGGAGGGCCGCTGCTCGGTCGCCCGGCCGGCCAGCCAGGAGAAGTCCCAACCATCCACCGAGACGGAATCGGCCTCGGTCACCAGTTCATCGAAGGTGCGTGACATACCCGAATCATCAACGGCGGGAAGGCCGCCTGTCCACGCCCTTTCCCCGGCCTGTTCCCGCAGGTCAGGGGGCACTTCGGGCTGTCGGAAAACGGCTTGCCGAGGGGGTTGTGCACGGTGGCGGAGCCGGTCGGCACAGGGTCTCGGGAGGGGAGGGGAGGGGAGGGCTCAGGAGGGGAGGACCAGGCGGTTCTCGTAGGCGAAGACGACGGCCTGGACGCGGTCGCGCAGACCCAGCTTCAGCAGGATGCGGCTGACGTGGGTCTTCACGGTGGCCTCCGCGAGGACCAGTTCGGCGGCGATCTCGGCGTTGGACAGGCCGCGGGCGAGCAGGACCAGGACGCTGCGCTCGCGGGCGGTCAGGACTTCGACGGCCTCCTCGGCGCGGGCCCGGTTGCCGCCGTCGGTGGGCAGCTGGGAGGCGAAGGTGTCGAGCAGGCGGCGGGTGATGCGCGGGGCGACCACCGCGTCCCCGGCGGCGACCGAGCGGATCGCGGCGAGCAGTTCGTCCGGCTGGGCGTTCTTGAGCAGGAAGCCGGAGGCACCGGCGCGCAGCCCGGCGAAGGCGTACTCGTCCAGGTCGAAGGTGGTGAGGATGAGGACCTTGGTGTCGGGGTTGGCCGCGACGATCCGGCTGGTGGCTTCGATGCCGTCCATACCGGGCATCCGGACGTCCATCAGGACCACGTCCACCTGCCCCTCGGCGACCAGCCGGACCGCCTCCGCGCCGTCCTCCGCCTCCCCGGCCACCGTCATGTCCGGCTGGGAGCCGAGCACCAGGGAGAAGGCGACCCGCAGCAGGGGCTGGTCGTCGACCAGCAGGACTCGGATGGTCATGGGGTGCGCAACTCCTGCGGTTCGTCGGGGGTGGCGGCGGTGCGGGTGAGTACGGAGCCGTCGGGGCCCCCGTCCAGGCCGTCGTCCAGGACGAGGGTGGTGGCCACCCGCCAGCCGCCGCCGGGCAGTGGGCCGGCGCTGAGCTCGCCGCCGTATCCGGCGGCGCGCGAGCGCATGCCGGTCAGCCCCTGGCCGGGGTGGCCGAGCTGGGCGGAGTGACCGCGGTGGGGCTTCGGGTGGCCGTTGTCGCAGACCTCGACCGCGAGGGTGGACGGGCCGCAGGCCACCCGGACCCTGGCGGTGGCGCCGGGTGAAGTGTGCTTGAGGGTGTTGGTCAGCGACTCCTGGACCAGCCGGTAGGCGGTCAGCTGGGCACCGGCCGAGACCGTCGTGTGATCCCCGTCGAGGTGCAGCTCGGTGGGCAGGCCGGCTGCCCTGACCTGTTCGACCAGCGTGCTGAGCTGGGCGATGCCGGGCTGCGGGTGGCGCAGTGCGTCGGGCTCGTCGGCGCGCAGCACGCCGAGGAAGCGCCGCATGTCGGTGAGGGCGCGCCGGCCGGTCTCGGCGGACTGCCGCATCGCGGCGGTGGCCTTGTCGGGCGCGTGGGCGTTGGCGTAGACGGCGCCGTCGGCGAGGGCGACCATCACGGACAGGTTGTGGGTGACGATGTCGTGCATCTCCCGGGCGATCCGGGAGCGCTCCTCGGCGACCGCGAGCGCCGCCTGCTGGTCGCGCTGCCGCTCCAGGTCGTGGGCGCGCTGCCGCAGGGCGGTCAGCTGGGCACGCCGGGCCCGGACGTTCAGGCCGGTCACGGCCGCCGCGGTGACCGTGCCCGAGAGCAGGACGAAGACCTTGACCAGGTTGGCGAGCAGGCCGCCGTGCTCGCCGACCGGTGTCCACCGCAGGACGGCCAGGACGACGCCGAGCTCCGCGACCGCGTACGCGATCACCGTGCGGCGGCGCCGGCAGTGCGCGGCGACGGTGTAGAGGGCGAACAGGACGGCGATGTCGGCCGGCATGCCCATGGCGGTGAGCCACTGCACGAAGGCGACGGCGGCGGTGACGCCGAAGACCGCGAACGGGGCCCGGCGGCGGAAGGTCAGCGGCAGGACCAGGCCGAGGTGCAGCGCCCACACCCACGGGTGCGCGGCCAGGAACCGGTGCTGGGGCATCGAGGTGAGCAGCAGCAGGGCGAGCGCGCAGCCGAAGTCGACCAGCGTGGGGTAGCGCTCGGTGAGTATCCGGCCGCGCAGCTTGCCGAGAAGCCCGGCGAGCCCCCGGGCCACGCCGGTGCGGCGTGTCCCAGGGGCTGCGGAGGTCTGGTCGAGGCCGGTCATCGGGCCATTCTCTCCCAGGCGGCGGCGTCGGCCGTCACGCGTCGCGCCGCTTGAGCACGGCAGCGGCGCCGATCAGTGCGGCCAGGACGTACAGGCCGAGCACACCCAGGCCGGTCCAGGGGGCGAGGTCGTGCGGGCCCTGGTGCAGGGTGGCGACGGCCTGCCCGGCGTTGCTCGGCAGGTACGGAACGATGTCGTCCTGCCAGGAGCTGGGCAGCGCCTCGGCCAGCAGCGGCAGCACGAGCAGGGTGCCGAAGACGGCGGCGATGCCGCCCGCGGTGTTGCGGATCAGGGTGCCGATACCGACGGCGAGCAGGCCGACCGCGGTCAGGTAGAGGCCCATGCCGAGGACCACGCGCAGGACGCCGGGCGCGGAGAGCGTGGTGTCCAGGTGCTTGCCGGCCAGGATGGCCTGGCCGAGGAAGAACGCGACCAGGCAGGACACCGTGGCGACCACCCAGGTGATCGCGCCGAACACCGCGGTCTTGGCCCACAGCACCGGCAGCCGCTTGGGCACGGCGGACAGCGAGGCGCGGATCATGCCGGTCGAGTACTCGCCGGTGACGACCAGGACGCCGAGAACGCCGATCGCCATCTGGGCCAGGAAGTAGCCGCGCAGGCTGTGCTCGACCGGGGTGAAGTGGGCCCGCTCGTCGGGCGGGAGGTGGTCCCAGCGGTTGACGGTGGCCCAGCAGAACAGTGCGCCGAACCCGACGGTGAGCGCGAAGGTCACCGCGAGCGTGATGTAACTGGAGCGCAGCGAACGGAACTTGATCCACTCGGAGTGGACCACCCGGGGCAGTGTGACCCGGCCCTCGCCGGCCTTGGTGGAGATGACGGTGGCAGTGGCGGTACTCATGCCGCGACCTCCTCGGCCGAGGTGGTGGGGGTGACGGTGGCCTCGTACTCCACGGCGTCCTTGGTCAGCTCCATGAACGCCTCCTCCAGCGACGCCTGCTGCGGCGTCAGCTCGAAGAGGACGAGCCCGTGCTCGGCGGCCAGGCGGCCGATCTGCTCGCACTCGGCGCCGGAGACCTCCAGGACGTTCTCGCCGTCCTCGGCGGCGACCTCGACGCCGGGCACCTCGCGCAGGAGCTTGCCGAGGCGCGCGGCGTCCGGGGTGCGGACGTGGACCTTGCCGCTGGACGCCTGGAGGGTGAACTCCTCGACCGAGGTGTCGGCGATCAGCCGGCCCCGGCCGATCACGATCAGGTGCTCGGCGGTGAGTGCCATCTCGCTCATCAGGTGCGAGGAGACGAGCACCGTACGGCCCTCGGAGGCAAGGGACTTGAGCAGGTTGCGGATCCACAGGATGCCCTCGGGGTCGAGCCCGTTGACCGGCTCGTCGAGGATCAGCGTGGCCGGGTCGCCGAGCAGCGCCGAGGCGATGCCCAGGCGCTGGCCCATGCCCAGGGAGAAGCCGCCGGCCCGCTTGCGGGCGACCTGGCGCAGACCGACGAGGTCTATCACCTCCTCCACCCGGCGGCGGGGGATGCCGTGGGTGGCGGCGAGGGCCAGCAGGTGGTTGAAGGCGCTGCGGCCGGTGTGGACGGCACGGGCCTCCAGCATCGCGCCGACCTCGCGCAGCGGGGCGGCGTGGTCGGCGTACCGGCGGCCGTTCAGCGTGGCGTGGCCGGAGCTCGGGGTGTCCAGGCCGAGCAGCATCCGCATGGTGGTGGACTTCCCGGCGCCGTTCGGGCCGAGGAAGCCGGTGACGGCACCCGGGCGGACGGTGAAGCTCAGGTCGTGGACGGCGGTTTTGGGGCCGTAGCGCTTGCTCAGGCCGACGGCTTCGATCATGGCGTGGTCCTCGGGGGAGGGACTGGCGGGCACAGCCAACGCTATTTTCCCGAGGCCGCCGGAACGAGCCGCACCAGGACGATTCGGCGGGCGCGCGGATGCGACGCGCGATGCAGCGGGACTACATCTCAAGACGGATGGGCGCCGGCGGTCCGCTCCCTCGGACCCCGGCGCCCCTTGGCCGGGCCGGTTCCGCCGCCGCGGGGCGCGGGGCGGGCGGCGGTGGCGCGGCCCGGCGCGGCCCGGCCGAGCTGGTCGTCGGGCCGTGATCAGCCGAACGGTGGGTTCGGCTCGCTCCCGGTGGCGGACAGCACGGCCGACAGGCCGCCGGGGCGGACGGCCCGGGCGCGCACCCGCAGGTCCGGACCGTGGCGGAAGTGCAGGGTGAACTCCACGGACTGGCCGGGGCGCAGCGGGGGCGGTTGGGACACCAGGATGTCCGCGCTCTCCGGCGACATCGCCAGCTCGCCCCCGGCGGGAACGGTCAGGGCCGGAACGTAGGCCCAGTTGCCGGTGGCGCCGAGGTGCCGGTGCTCCTTCAGGGCGAGCCGGCCGGGCTGGTCCCAGTCGGCGCCGACCAGTTCGTCCGGGACGTCGCCGGGGTTCCGGAGCGTGAAGAACGCGGTGGTGGCCGAGGCACCGGTCGGGGTCAGGATCCAGCCGGGCCCGGCCTGCACCGGCCGGGCCCGGCCCGCGCCGCCGAACGCCGTCCAGCCGGACAGCAGGACCAGTGACGCGGCTGCGGCCGCCAGGGGCGGGAGGGCGGCCCGGTTCATCGTGGCCTCCGGGGGGTGGTGCCGGTGCGGGTCGTGCCGGTGCGGGTGGTGACGGCAGGGTCGGTGGCGGGGCGGCCGGTGCCGGTGCCGGTGCGGCGCGGGGCGGGCTGCCAGGCGCGCAGGCGCAGGCTGTTGCCGACCACCAGGAGCGAGCTGGCCGACATGGCGACGGCGGCGAGCATCGGGTTGAGCAGGCCGACCGCGGCCAGCGGCACCAGGACGGCGTTGTAGCCGAACGCCCAGAGCAGGTTGACCCGGATGGTGGCCAGGGTGCGCCGGGCGAGCCGTACCGCGTCGACGACCGCCTCGATGTCGCCGCGCACCAGGGTCAGCCCGGCTGCGCCGATCGCCGCGTCGGTGCCTGAGCCGAGCGCGATGCCCAGGTCCGCCGAGGCCAGCGCGACCGCGTCGTTGACCCCGTCGCCGACCACCGCGACCGTGCGGCCCGCCGCGCGCAGTTCGGCGACCACCTCGGCCTTGCGCTCGGGGGAGGCCGAGGCGTGGACCTCGCCGATGCCCAGGTGCTCGGCCACGGTGCGGGCCGCACCCGGCCGGTCGCCGGTCAGCAGGACGGTCTCCAGACCCATGCCGCGCAGCCGGTGCACCGCCCGGTAGCTCCCGGGCCGCAGCGTGTCTCCGACCAGCAGGACCGCCGCCGGGCGGCCGTCCAGCTCCACCACGACCGCGGTGCGGCCGTCGGACTCGGCGCGGGCCAGCGCGTCCCGCAGGGCGGGGGCGAGTGCGGCGGAGGGGAGGGCGGCAGCGGTGGGCGCGGGCGTTTGGTCCCGGTCGTCCGGCCGCGGGACGGGGGTGTCCCGGGCGGTGGCCGACGCCAGGTCGGGACGGACGACTCGGACGCTCCGCCCGTCGGCCGTGCCCCGGACGCCGACCCCGGGGGTGGCGGTGAAGTCGGAGACCTCCGGCAGCCCGGGACCGCAGCGCCGGCGGGCCGCCGCCGCGACGGCCTGGCCGATCGGGTGCTCGGAGAGGTGTTCGACCGCCCCGGCGAGGCGCAGCACCTCGTCCGCCGACTCGCCCGGGGCGGTGACCGTCTCGGCGAGCTGCATGTGCCCACTGGTCAGGGTGCCGGTCTTGTCCAGGACCACGGTGTCGATCCGGCGCAGGCTCTCCAGCACCTCGGGGCCCCGGACCAGGACGCCGAGCTCGGCGCCGCGCCCGGTGGCCGCGAGCAGGGCCGTCGGGGTGGCGAGGCCGAGGGCGCACGGGCAGGCGACCACCAGGACCGCCACCGCCGCCGTGACCGCCGCCTGCGGGTCGGCGCCGGCCCCGAGCCAGAAGCCCAGGACACACGCGGCCACCGCCAGCACACAGGGGACGAACACCCCGGCGACGGTGTCCGCCAGCCGCTGGGCGCGGGCCTTGCCGGTCTGCGCGTCGGCCACCAGAGCCGTGATCCGGGCGAGTTGGGTGTCCGCGCCGACCGCGGTGGCACGGACCAGCAGGGAGCCGCCGACGTTCACGGTGGCTCCGGCGACCCGGTCGCCGGGACCGACCTCGACCGGGACGCTCTCCCCGGTCAGCAGGCTCAGGTCGAGGGCCGAACCGCCCTCCACCACCACCCCGTCGGTGGCCACCTTCTCGCCCGGACGGACCACGAACTCCTGCCCCGGCAGCAGCTGTTCGACCGGTATCAGCCGCTCGGCCCCCGCCTCCCGGACGCAGACCTCCTTGGCGCCCAGCTCGGCCAGCGCCCGGAGCGCCGACCCGGTGCGCCGGCGGACCCGGCCCTCCAGCGCCCGTCCGCACAGCACGAACAGCGGGACACCGACCGCCGCCTCCAGGTAGACGTGCGCCGCGCCGCCGTCGGCGGTCGGCGAGAACGGCATCCGCATGCCCAACTCGCCCGCACCGCCCAGGAACAGCGCGTACGCGGACCAGCCGAAGGAGGCCAGGACGCCCAGGCTCACCAGGGTGTCCATGGTGGCGGTGGCGTGCCGCAACCCCTGCCAGGCCCGGCGGTGGAAGCCGTACGAGCCCCAGCAGACCACCGGCAGGGCCAGGGCGAAGCAGACCCACTGCCAGGCGCGGAACTGGAGCGAGGGCACCATCGACAGCACGATGACGGCAACGGCCGGCACGGCCGTCAGCACCAGCCCGGGCCGGTCCTGAGCGGGCTCGGCCGGGACGCCGGTGTGGCGGTCTCGGAGCGGCTCGGCGGTGTAGCCGGCGCGTTCGACCGCCGCGACCAGGTCGGCCGCCGAGACCTCCACCGGGTGCACCACCCTGGCCCGGCCGGTGGCCAGGTTGACGCCGGCGGTCACGCCCTCGATCCGGGCCAGCCGCTTCTCGACCCGGGCGACGCAGGCCGCACAGGTCATCCCGCCGACGGCCAGGTCGGTGGTGGTCAGCAGGCCGGCCTCCACCGGGGCGGTCACCGGCCCGTCCCCATGCCGTGGCCGTCCATGCCGTCCATACCGGGCATCCGGCCGTCCGGGCCGCCCGGGGAACTGCTGCCCGGTGACAGGCCGGGGGAGACCGGCCCGGCGGCCCGGCCGGCCGCGAAGGCGCCCAGGAAGACGACGAGCAGGAGCAGGGCGAAGCCCAGCAGGAGGAGGGAGGGGCGGGTGCCCGGTTCGATTGCTTCCACGGCACAGCAGTCGGCCCGGGAGGCCGGTGAGTTCCCGGACGGTTCGGGGTGTCCCCTCCTGCAGCCCGGGACGGGCCCGTCCCGCCGGGTTGCGCGCCCGCTGCGGCGGACCCGGTCTCCCCCGGTGGGCCGCCGGGGTGCCGGCCGCGTTCACGGAGCCGGGACGCGGAGCCCCCGGCTGCGTACGGTCTCGTCGTCGAAGTCGTCGAAGAACTCGCTCAGGGTGTCGGCGAGGTGCCGGAGCGAGCGGGCGCAGAAGAGGTTCGGCTGGTAGCCGGAGATCTCGTAGCGGGTGGTGAGGACGGTCGGCAGGTCCAGCGGGTGGATCCGGCTGCGGTCCAGCCGGGCGAGTTCGCCGGAGGAGGAGAGCAGGGCCGCGCCGAACGCCTTCGGGGTGCCGTGTTCGTCGATGACGCCGCACTCCAGGGTGAACCAGTAGACGTGGCTGATCACCCGGAGGGCCGCGCTGCTGTCGACCCGCATCGCGGCGCGTCCGATCACCCGGTAGAGCTCGGCGAGTTCGGGGGACGCCAGGTGGATGCCGTGGCCGAACACGTCGTGGATGACGTCCGGTTCGGGGGTGTACAGCGGCAGCGCGGGGTGGCGGACGAACTGCACGGCGTGGAAGTACCCCCGGTCCATCGAACCGAGGAACCGTTTGTTGGGCACCACTCCGCCGGTCGGCGTGAAGTCGAACCCCGTCAGCCGGCGTAACCGCGCGCCGACCTCGGAGTGCTGGGGGATGTGGTCGGTGGGGATCGGTGCCTGCTCGCGGGCTTCGAGCACGGGACGGCAGGCGTGGGCGTGGAGGGCGGTGGCGAGCGAGCGGTGGACCGTCCGCCAGGTGGCGTGCTCCGGCTCGGTGTAGGCCACCGGCGGTGCGGGATCGCCGACCCGGTGGTCCCGCACCAGCGCGGCCACGGCGCGACGCCGCTCCAGGTACCTGGGGTCCGACAGCCCGGGGTGCAGGGCCGCGGGCCCGAGCAGGCCGTCGCAAGTGAGCGGTGTTCGTTCCCACGACTGTTTCACGAGGCCCTGTTTCCGGTGCAGGGAAAACGGTCAGGAGGTGATTTTTCTGACCTCCGACAATGGTGTCAACCACCACTGTGACAGGGGTAGTTCGTGTCCCCGGCGGGGTTTGCGGACGGGTGGGCGGCTTTCGGCGCTCCGAGCGGCGCGCGGAGCTGCTCGGCCGGATCCGGACCGGAGCCTCCATCGCCACCTCACGGCGCCATCCCGCTGGGCGCCCTGCTGGGCGGGTATCCGGGAGAGGGGCTGGGCAGCCGGACCACCATGTGGATCACGTCCGCCGTCCTGCTCCGCGCCGGTCCCGCCCTCCTCGCCGGTCAGATCCGCCCCCTGCGCGGCTTCCCGCAGCGCGCCTCGTCCTGAACCCCTTCGCCCCCGGGAGATCCGGTGAGCCGGTCCGCGCAGGTCCGCGTCCCCCGTCCGCGGCACTACCTGATGTGCCGTCCGACGTACGTCGAGGTCACGTACTCGATCAACCCCTGGATGGACCCGGCCGAGCCGGTGGAGCTGACCTGGCCGTCGCCCAGTGGGAGCAACTGCGTTCACTGCACGAGGCGTTGGGTCACCGGGTCGAGCTGTCCGTGCACGCCGTCAACGTGCTGGTCGGTGCCCCCCGGCTGAGACTGCTGCTGCCGGGCGGGGAGCCGCGGCCGGGCGAGCTCGGCCTGACCGGTCCGCTGGCCGAGGCCTCGCTGGCCGCCCTGCGCTTCGACACCGCCGTCATCGGCTGCTGCGGGCTGAACGCCGCGGACGGACTCACCGCCTACGACCTGGCCGACGCCTCGGTCAAGCGGGCCGCCCTCGCCTCGGCCCGTCGGGCGGTCGCCGTCGCGGACGCCGCCAAGTTCTCCCGCACCGCGCTCGCCCACGTCGTCCCGGTCTCCGCCCTGGACGCCGTGGTCACCGAGGAGGCCGCCCCGGACGACGAGACGGCGGCGCTGCGCGCGGCCGGTGTGACGGTACGGAGGGTGTGAGCCCGCCCGGGTCGCGCAGGGGCGGCTACGACGCCGTGCGCGGGAACCGCCGCTCCCAGTCGCGTTCGAAGACCACCGAGCCGCCCTCCAGTGCGCTCAGGTGGCTGCGGGCGGTGAAGTGCGCGGCGTCGCAGGAGAGTTCGGAGCGGGCCCGGATGGTGATGTCCCAGCCGAGGTCGGGACGCTCCAGGCGGATCGTCCAGTCCGAGCGGGTGGTCGCGCCGAGCGGGTCGTCGGTCAGGATCCGGTACTCCTCGACGGCGTGCTCGTCGTAGACCAGGCCGTCGGGGTAGGTGAGCGGGCCGCCGTGGCCGGGGGAGACCTCCAGCCGCCACTCCCCGGTGGCGATGTCGCGGATCAGCTGCCGCTCGGGCCGCTCGGTGAGCGGCTCGGTGACGTGGGCGTGCGGCCCGGCCGCCTGCTCGGGCGGCTCGAAGGTGACCGGCGGGCTGCCCGCGTCGGCGGCCAGGTGCCGTGCGGGCAGGACCAGCGCGCTGTGGCCGGGGTCCAGTTCGAACCCGCCCGCCCACGGCTGCGGCCACACCCACGGCCAGTACGCGGACGAGAGCGCGAGCCTGATCCGGTGGCCGGGCGGGAACGAGTGCGCGATCCCCGCCAGCTCGAACCCGACGTCCTCGACCCCGCCCGGCGTCCACTCCACCACCCGGTCCCGCCCCCGGCGGGAGGTCAGGTTGAGCACTCCCCGGGTGACCAGGGTGGACGAGCCGTCCGGTGCGACGTCGCAGAGCCGGGCGACGATCTGCCCGCGCCGTCCGTCGCACCGCACCCGCAGCCGCAGACCCGCCCGCCCGAGGATCTCGACCGGTTCGGGCAGCGGCACCGAGTCGAAGCAGACCGACCGCCCGTCCTCCTCGCGCTGGTCGGACGGCAGGTCGGCGGCGCCCCCGAACGGGAGGAAGCGCCCGGCGTCGGCGCCGGTGTGCTGCGGTGAGCGCACGTGCACGAACCGGTCGTCGGACGGCGTCCCCGCCGTCCGCAGCACATCGTCCAGTCCGTAGTGGATCTCCCGGACGTCCAGCGAGGGCCAGGAGTCGTCGCCCACCCACCGCCCGGGCCGGTTGGCGTAGGCCGTCGCGGGTGGCACCGACTCGTTCATCCAGCTGCGCAGCGCGGGCTCCCGCAGCACGCCGGTGTCGACGCCCTTGAGCCACTGGTCCCACCAGCGCAGCGTCTCCTGCAGGAAGCCGATCGCGGGGCCGGGCGGCAGGCTCCGGTCGGGGTACTGGTGCGACCACGGGCCGATGATCGCGCGCACGGGCGCGTCCAGGTGCTCGACCAGCCGCAGCACGCTGTCCCGGTAGGGGTCGGCCCAGCCGCCGACGGCCAGCACGGCGGCCCTGATCGCGCCGTAGTCCTCGCAGGCGCTGCCGCTCCGCCAGTAGTCGTCCCGGGTCTGGTGGCCGAGCCGGTGGTGGAGCGGCGGTTCCACCGCAGCCAGCCGCTCCAGCCACATGGGCCGCCAGGCGTCCCCGACGTACTTTGGGTCCGGGGGGCGTCCGGCGAACGCCAGCATGGCGGCCGACCAGGCGTGCATGCCGACCGCCAGCAGCGAGCCGCCGAGGTAGTGGACGTCGTTGTCGTACCGGTCGTCGGTCGCGCAGACGGTCACCACGGCCTTCAGCGCCTCGGGGGCCCGCGCCGCGATCCGCAGGCAGCCCGGACCGCTCCGGGAGATCCCGAACATCCCGACCCGGCCGCTGCACCACGGCTGTGCCGCCAGCCACTCCACCACGGCGACGCCGTCGGCGGTCTCCTGCTCCGAGCCGTCGCCGGGCAGCCCGCCCGAGTTCCCGTGGCCCCGGACGTCCACCCGCACACTGGCGTAGCCGTGCCCGGCGTACCACGGGTGGCGCTCGGCGTCGCGCGGCGCGGTCCGGTCGCTGAGCCGGTCCGGCAGGTACTCCAGCAGCGCGGGCACCGGCTCCTCGGTCACGGGCCGCCAGACCCGGGCGAACAGCTCCACGCCGTCGGCGAGCGGGATGCGCAGGTCCTCGCGGGCGGTCCGGTACGGGTACGAGGCGGGATGCTGCATGGCGGGGGCTCCCGGGAGGACGGTGGACGGGGTGCCGGGTGCGGCGCGGCCGGGACGGGGCACAGGTCCGGCTCAGCGCCGCCGCAAGGGGTGCTGCGCCGTACCGGGCCCGCCGTCGGCCGCTGCCGCGCGGGGCGCGGCGTGACCGGAGGGTGATCCGTCGAGACCGTGCGCCTGCGGCTTCCGGGGGTCGGCACTGTTGGGCAAGGACCTGCCTCTCGATGCTGTCCGGTCACGACCAGAATCCGACAATAGGCGACTCTTCGCCCTATTTCACTGCAGGTGGTGATCGCGGACGGTGGCCTCCCGGGAGGCCACCGGGGACACCGGGGACACCGGAGGCGGGGAGGCCGGGGAGCCTCGGGAGCACGGGGGGCCTCGGGCGTACGGGGGCGTGGGGCGCAGTGCCCGCGCGCTTCGGTGCACTGCGGCACGGTCGGATCCGCCCCCGTTCGGCCGCACCGCACCGCCAGGTCCGGCCGCGCCGCCAGGTCTGCCCCCACCGCCCGGTCCGGCCACGGACGGCGCGAGGGCCCGCCGCGTCCCCCGCAGCGGGCCCTCACCGGTCAACTGATGATGCGTCAGTTCGCCTTGCTCAGCCAGGCAGTGGCGTTCAGGGCGAGCGCGGCGTCGGTCCCGGCCGGGTCGTCCCAGCCGTTGTAGAGCTTCTTGCCGCTCTCGCCGGTGCCGTCGTCGATGGTCGAGCTGTCGCCCCAGATCGCCACCCGGCCGGAGCCGAAGGTGCTGGTGACGAAGAAGGCCCCGGAGTTGCCGCTGGAGCCGGCGGTGTAGAGCAGTCCTTTGACGGAGGGGTTGTCGGCGGGCTTCAGGGTGAAGGTGGTGCCGTTGCGCAGGATCGAGCCGGTGACCGTGCCGAACGAGCCGTGCAGCACGGGGTCGGTGGCGTCCTGGATCGCACGCGGGTTGTCGGTGACGATGTTCTTGAGGTCCACCGAGAAGCCGAAGGGGTCGGTGTTGTCGACCCCGTTGCTGGTCAGCAGGTCGTTGATGACGGCGGGGGAGTCCCAGCCGTCGTTGTTGCGGTCGCTGTTGGTGTGGTCGGAGATCAGGAAGAGCCCGCCGCCGTTCTTCACGAAGTTCATCAGCGCGGACTTCTCCGACTGGCTCAGTCTGATGTTCGGCTCGGGGAGCACGAAGGTGTCGAAGTTGGCCAGGTCCAGCGCCGCCCCCGTGCCGTAGCTGATGGTGGACCCCTTGGGGAGGGTCTTCAGGCTGTACGCGCCGGTCTTCTGCAGTGCGACGCCCCAGGCGGAGAGCGCGCCGGTCCAGCTCTTCTCGGTGGTCGGGTTGGCGTTCTGCTTCAGCGGGTCGGGCTGACTGGTGCTGATGATCCAGTCGGCGTTGCCTGCGGTCTCGGCCTTGGTGTCGTCGAACAGCACCCGGTGCGGGGTGCCCGTCGTCCTCACCGGCCCGGTGGTCTTCACCGGGCCCGCCTTCTTGGCCGGGGCGGCTGCCGTGGCCGGCCCCGCCAGGCCGGTGAGTCCGGCCGCCAGGGCCGCTGCGGCGGCCAGGGCCAGGGTGCTGCGGGAAATCCGAGTACGGGTCATCGTCCGTTCCTCCCGGAAGAGTTGATGGAGCATCGGGTGGGGGTATTCGCGCGTAGATTCGAGTATCCGCGCGTAGCGGAGGGGGGTGAAAGGGGTCGGAGGTTACGGAATTCCGTACGGCGAGTGACTGTTCGCGGACAGGAGTCGTCGCGGGGGCGGCGGGTGGGGGAATTCGGGAGAGCGCGGTGCGGGCGTCCAGCAGTTGCACATGACTTGCAAATACGCACCGGTAGGGGGAAGGATGTCCCAGCTCGACTGCGCTGTCACTCGGAGAGGACCCCTTCATGTCTGCGCCAAGCCGTCTCCGTGACCGGCTCACCCGGGACGAATGGATCCGCCTCGCCGGTATGGGAGGCTTCGTCCTCGCGCTGCACGTCATCGGTTGGTTCACGCTGCTCGCGGTCATCGCGCCCAAGCACTACGACGTCGGCGGCCAGGTCTTCGGCGCCGGTATGGGCCTGACCGCTTACACCCTCGGCATGCGCCACGCCTTCGACGCCGACCACATCGCCGCCATCGACAACACCACCCGCAAGCTCATGGGGCAGGGCAAGCGGCCGCTCTCGGTCGGCTTCTGGTTCTCGCTCGGGCACTCCTCGATCGTCTTCGGCCTGTGCGCGCTGCTCGCCTTCGGCATCCGCTCGCTGGCCGGACAGGTCGAGTCCGACGACTCCAACCTGCACAACGTCACAGGTCTGATCGGCACCAGCGTCTCCGGCACCTTCCTGCTGCTGATCGGCCTGATCAACCTCGGTGCCTTCAACGGCATCCTCAGGGTCTTCCGCAGGATGCGCGACGGCGAGTTCGACGAGGCCGAGCTGGAGAAGCAGCTCGACAAGCGCGGCTTCATGAACCGCATCCTCGGCCGGGTCACCAAGGCCGTCACCAAGCCCTGGCACATGTACCCGGTCGGCCTGCTCTTCGGCCTCGGCTTCGACACCGCGACCGAGGTCTCGCTGCTGGTGCTGGCCGGCGGCGCGGCGGCCTTCTCACTGCCCTGGTACGCCCTGCTGGTGCTGCCCGTGCTGTTCGCGGCCGGGATGAGCCTGCTCGACACCATCGACGGCTCCTTCATGAACTTCGCCTACGAGTGGGCCTTCTCCAAGCCGATCCGCAAGATCTACTACAACCTGACCGTCACCGGTCTGTCCGTGCTGGTCGCCCTGGTGATCGGCGTGATCGAACTGATCGGTCTGCTGGGCGAGAAGTTCGACATCACCACCGGACCGATCGGCTGGATCGCCTCGCTCGACCTCAACCTGGTCGGCTACGCCATCGTCGGCCTCTTCGTCCTCACCTGGGCCGGGGCGCTCGCGTTCTGGAAGTTCGGCAAGGTCGAGCAGAAGTGGTCGGCCGACATGCGCGAGCCCGTCCCGGCCGCCGAGCGCGACTGAGCAGCCCGTCGGCCCTCGCCCGAACGACCCGGGGCGCGGGGAACTGCGTGACCGACCGTGCTCCCGAGTGGAGGGTGGTCGGTCGCGCAGTCCCCGCGCCCCTTCGGCTTTCCCGGGCCCGCCCGGGTGCCCATGTGCTCAGCTGTTCAGCTGTTCACGTGTCCGCGCGCTCGGCTGCCCGCGCTCCGCTGACCGCGCTCACGTGCAGTTGAGCGTCGGGGCGGCCCAGTCGGCGTGGTCCGAGGTGGCGCCGTCGCCGCCGTCGGTGACCACCAGCCGCAGCTCGTAGCCGCCGGTGAGGTCGGCCGCCAGGTGCCCGGCCGGGTCCTTGCCGGTGCGCACGCCGCTGTCGGCGACCAGGGTGGTGTCCCGGTAGATCCGGAAGTCCACCGAGCCGTTGCCGTTGGACTCGTCGTCCACGCCGACGTCCACGCTCAGGTTCCGGCAGGTGCCGCCGAGGTAGTAGTCGACCTCGCTGTAGGCGTGCACCCCGAGGCCCTTGGCGTACGTGGTGCCCCGGATGCCGATGGTCTGGCCGTCGCCGGGCTGCTGCTCGCCGTTGCTGCGGTCGCGTTCGACCGGACCCCAGCCGTTGACCGCCGAGGACCAGGCCAGGTCGCTGAGCGGGTGGCTCCCGGCGGCCGGACCGCTGCCGCAGCTCAGCAGCGGGGCGGCCCAGTCCGCGTGGTCGTAGGTGATGCCGTCGCCGCCGTCGGTGACCACCAGCCGCAGCCGGTCGCCGCCGGTGAGGTCGGCCACCAGGTGCTCGGCCGGGTCCTTGCCGGTGCGCACGCCGCTGTCGGCGACCAGGGTGGTGTCCCGGTAGATCCGGAAGTCCACCGAGCCGTTGCCGTTCGTCTCGTCGTCCACGCCGACGTCCACACTCAGGTTCCGGCAGGTGCCGCCGAGGTAGTAGTCGACCTCGCTCTGGGCGTGCACCCCGAGACCCCGGCCGTACTGGGTGCCCCGGATGCCGATGGTCCGGCCGTCGCCGGGCTGCTGCTCGCCGTTGCTGCGGTCGCGTTCGACCGGGCCCCAGCCGTTGACGGCGGAGGTCCAGGCCAGGTCGCTGAGCTGGTTCAGGCCGTTCGGCGGCGGTACCGGACTGCCCGGCGTCACCCGCAGCATCACCGTGCCGTGTGCGGGGACGGTCGCGCTCAGCGTGCCGGTGGTGCTGCCGGTGGCCTTCGACCAGAGGTCCTTGACGGCGTACGAGGTGGCGCCGCCGATGCCCAGCGCCTGGACGGTGGTGGAGACGTCGGTGGAGTACGAGGTCTCGTTGGTCAGGGTGACGGCCCGGCCGCCGTCGGCCAGCGGCTTGCTCATCACCACCTTTCCGCCCGAGCTGGACACCACCGTGCCCTGGCGGCCCAGCGGGTCCTGGTCGACGGCGATGACGTCCGGGTTGGTCAGGGTGTCCAGGGTGCCCTGCCCGGCCTTCCGCAGATCGGTGCCGATCAGCAGCGGGGCGGCCATCTCGGCCCAGAGGCTGAAGTGGGTGCGGTACTCGGTGTCCGTCATGCCGCCGTTGCCGACCTCCAGCATGTCGGGGTCGTTCCAGGCGCCGGGGCGGGCGTAGGGGGCGAGCTGCTGGTTCTGGTGGGCGATGGTGATCATGCTGGACCAGCTGTCGCTGATGTCGCCGGTGGTGCGCCAGGAGTTGCCGACCGGCTGCGCCCAGTTCCACGGCTGGGTGGAGCCCCACTCGCAGATGCTGAACAGGATCGGACGGCCGGTGGCCCGCAGGGCGTCGCGCATCGCCTGGTAGCGGGACTTCGCATCCACGCCCTGGTTGTTGCAGTTGTCGTACTTGAGGTAGTCCACTCCCCAGGAGGCCCAGAGCCTGGCGTCCTGCTGCTCGTGGCCGAGCCCGCCGGGGAAGCCCTGGACGTCGCAGGTGGCCGATCCGGCGCTGGAGTAGAGGCCGAACTTGAGGCCCTTGCCGTGGACGTAGTCGGCAACGGCCTTGATGCCGTGGGGGAACCGGACCGGGTCGGGTACCAGGTCACCCGCGCTGTCGCGGTTCGGCAGGGCCCAGCAGTCGTCGAGATTGACGTACTGGTAGCCGGCCGCCTTGAGGCCCTTCGCCACGAACAGGTCGGCGATGCCCTCGACCATCGCCTCGTTGAAGTCGGTGCCGCAGTGGGTGGAGTTCCAGTTGTTGAAGCCCATCTGCGGGGTCAGGGCCAGGCCGTTGTCCAGGGCCAGCGCCGGTGGGGCGGCGGCCAGTTGGGCGACACCCAGGGCGGTGGCGCCGGTGGTGAGCAGTGCGAGCGTGGTGAGCGCGGCCGCCGATCGGCGGCGCCAGGAGGTTCTGCGGGACGGCACGGTACGGCTCCTGCAGGGTGATAGGCAACGAAAACCAACGTGTTCCAACGGAACACGACATATGACATCGGGGTTTCAGGTCCGCGTCAAGACGGCTGACGCCGGATCAGGCCACAACTGCACTGTCGGGGCGGTTGTTTGAAAATGTTCGGGCCTCGTCGGGCGAGGTCGCGCGGCTATCGCCAAGTCGTCAAGATCACGCCAAGAGTTAACGTCCGATGTCTTGCCGTGGCTTTTTCTACGCGCGTACCTTTGGCCCGGCCGCTGATCTACGCGGGTAGTGCAAGGCGCCTGCACCGCCCGCCCCCTGACTGACCGCCAGCATCCGGACGCCTCTCGATCCCGGATCCCGCTGGCGCAAGCCGAAGGAGCCCTGCCCGGTGAACAGACCCGCCGTGTCCCGTCCCCGTTCGCGCCGTACGCTGCTGCGCGCAGCCGTCCTCCCGGTCGGCGTCGCAGCCTCGCTCGTCCTCGTCCCGCTGCCGGGCGCCTTCGCCGCGCCCTCGGCCGACGCGGTGATCGCCGAGGTCTACGGTGGCGGGGGCAACTCCGGTGCCACGCTGAAGAACGACTTCATCGAGCTGGCCAACCGGGGTGGCGCGGCCTTCGGGCTGAGCGGCTGGAGCGTCCAGTACATATCCGGTACGCCGGGCGCGAGTTCGCAGTGGGGCGTGACCCCGCTGGGCGGGTCGATAGCCCCCGGCGGGCGCTTCCTGGTCGCCGAGGCGGCCGGTGCGGGCGGCACCGCGGAGCTGCCCGCCGCCGACGCGACCGGCAGCCTCGCCCTCTCCGCCACCAGCGGCACCGTCGCGCTGGTCCAGGGCACCGACCCGCTGACCTGCAAGACCGCCGCCGACTGCGCCGCCGAGCCGCGGATCCGCGACCTGGTCGGCTTCGGCGGCGCCGTGGTGCACGAGGGCGGCGGAGCCGCCGCGGGCGCGGGCAACACCGCCTCGGTCGCCCGCGCGGGCAACCTGGCCGACACCGACGACAACGCGGCCGACTTCAAGTCCGCGGCCCCGAAGCCGGTCAACAGCCGCGGTGAGAGCGGCGGCGGCACCGGAACGCCGGGCGGGCCGACCGAGCCCGGCAGCGTCCGGATCCACGACATCCAGGGCGGCACCCGCATCTCGCCCAGCCTCGGCAAGACCGTCGCGGGCGTCCCGGGGATCGTCACCGGTGTGCGCACGTACGGCTCCAAGGGCTTCTGGATCCAGGACCCGAACCCGGACGCCGACCCGGCCACCAGCGAGGGCATCTTCGTCTACACCGGCAGCGCCGCCCCGACCGTGAAGGCTGGCGACTCGGTCCTGGTCACCGGCAAGGTCGCCGAGTACTACCCGGCCTACAGCGGCGGCGGCCAGTCGCTCACCCAGCTGACCAACCCGGTCGTCACCGTGGTCTCCTCCGGCAACCCGCTGCCCGCGCCGGTGGTCCTGGACAGCCGCTCCATCCCGGCCGCGTACACCCCCGACGCGAGCGGCGGCTCGATCGAGGGCCTGCCGCTGAAGCCCGCCGACTACGCGCTCGACCTGTACGAGTCGCTGGAGGGCATGCGGGTCGAGGTCCGGGACGTCCCCGTCGTGCAGGCCACCGACGCGTACAACGAGCTCTGGGTGGACGCCCGTCGGCAGGACCCGCGCAGCGCCCGCGGCGGCGTGGTCTACCTCGGCTACAACCGGCCCAACTCCGGCCGCCTGATGGTCCAGTCGCTCACCCCGGTGGCCCAGCAGCCCTTCCCGAAGGCCAACGTCGGCGACCAGCTGACCGGCACCACCGCAGGGCCGCTCGACTACAACCAGTTCGGCGGCTACACCATCGCGGCCGACACCCTGGGCGGCGTCAAGGACAACGGCCTCAAGCGCGAGGTCACCCCGAAGGCCCAGCCCGGCGAGGCCACCATCGCCACCTACAACGTCGAGAACCTCGACCCGGGCGACCCCGACAGCAAGTTCGCCGCGCTCGCCCAGGGCGTCGTCACCAACCTCCGCTCGCCCGACGTGGTCGCCCTGGAGGAGATCCAGGACAACAACGGGCCGACCAACGACGGCACGGTGGACGCCAGTGCCACCGTCGCCAAGTTCGTCGCCGCCGTCCGCGCGGCCGGCGGTCCCGCCTACGACTGGCGCTCCATCAACCCGGTCGACGGCAAGGACGGCGGCGAGCCCGGCGGCAACATCCGCCAGGTCTTCCTCTTCAACCCGCAGCGGATCAGCTTCACCGACATCGCCGGCGGCGACTCCACCACGGCCGTGGACGTCACCGGCCACGGCCGGTCCACCTCGCTGACCGCCTCCCCGGGCCGGATCGACCCGAACAACGAGGCCTGGGACAACAGCCGCAAGCCGTTGGTCGGCCAGTTCCGCTTCCACAACAAGCCGATCTTCGTGATCGCCAACCACCTCAACAGCAAGGGCGGCGACCAGGGCCTGGACAGCCGCTTCCAGTCCCCGACCCGCAGCTCCGAGGTCCAGCGGGTGAAGCAGGCCACCGTCGAACAGGCCTTCGTGGCCAAGCTGCTGGCCGCCGACCCGGGCGCCCGGGTGGTCTCGCTCGGCGACTTCAACGACTACCAGTTCTCCCCGGCGCTCTCCACCCTCACCAAGGGCGGCGTCCTGCACGACCTGGTCAACGACCTCCCGGCGAACCAGCGCTACTCCTACGTCTACCAGGGCAACTCCCAGGTGCTCGACCACATCCTGGTCAGCCCGGCGCTGAAGTGCGACGCCAAGTACGACGTCGTCCACATCAACAGCGAGTTCGCCACCCAGGCGAGCGACCACGACCCGCAGGTGGTCCGCCTCCGGCCGTGACCGCCTCGCAGTCCGTCCGGGCCCTGCCGCCCTCCCGACCAGGAGGGCGGCAGGGCCCGTCGTGTGAGGCCGGACACGTCGGCCACTGTGGAATGTCGGCATTTGTCACAAGCCGCCCGGTGCTATGTCCACGTCCGATCCGTAATGGCGTTGACCGACGGTCAAGTCTTGGCCAAGCTGCGCGTTCACAACCGTAAATTCCACGCAGGGGCGGGGTAGTGAACGATTCGACATCGGGCCGGGGGAGGTCCGTGTACAGATGGTCGACGGCGGCCCTCGCCGCAGGGACGCTGGCGGGGGTGGGAGTGGTGCCGAGCGCGGCGCAGACCCCGGGCGGCGGTGCGGACGCGCCGCCGGAGGCGCCCGTCGTCACCGCCTCCGACTATCCCGTCGCCCAGAGCTCGGCCGGGCCGCTGTCATGGTCCGACGGCGTGGGCCGGTACGGCACCTTCACGATCGGCTCGCCGGGCACGGACGTCGTCAAGTACCAGTGGGGCCTGGACAGCGATCCCACGGGCAACAACGAGATCACCACCACCGGGGGTGCGGCCCGCACGATCACCGTGCTGCCGGAGAAGGCCGGTCCGCACTGGATCTCGCTGCGTGCGATCGACAGTGCGGGTCGGGTCTCACCGCCCGCGAGCTACTACTTCGCCGTTCGCAACGCCCAGCCTCCGCAGGCCGGTTGGGCCATGGACGACAAGGCCGGGTCGACCACCGCAGCCGGTAGCGGGCCCGGCATCGAGGCAGTCCTCGGCAGCGGTGCCGCCAGCACCTCGGCCGGCCACAAGGGCAACGCGCTGAAGTTCGACGGGACCGCCGACGCCTACGCCCAGGCCCAGAGCACTCCGGTGGAGACCAACGCGAGCTACACCGTCTCCGCCTGGGTCAACCTGGCCGATGCCAGTCGCAACCGGTCCGCCGTCAGCCAGGGCGGCGCGTACCTGGGGGCGTTCAGCCTCGGTGTCCGCAGCGGCAAGTGGGCCCTGCAGACCTCCACCCGGGACGGCGTCGGCTACGCCTGGCAGGTGGCGGCCTCCAACACGCCCGTCGTCCTCAACACCTGGACCCACCTGGTGGGTGTCTACGACGCGAGGGCCAAGACCGTCACCCTCTACGTCAACGGTGTCCCCAGCGCGCCCGTCGCGGCCCCGGACATGTGGCCGGCGCGCGGCACCCTCGACATCGGGCGGCTCCGCTACCGCGGCGGCTACAGCGACCCCTGGTCCGGTTCGGTCGACGAGGTCAAGCTCTGGGAGCGGCCGTTGACCGCGGCCGAGGCAGCCTCCCTCAGCAAGGGCACCATGCCTGCCACGGGCACGGCGGCACGGTCCGTGTGGGAGCTCGACGAGACCGGCACCACCGTCTCGGGTGCCCCCGAAACCTCCGGCCTGGCCCTGGCCGGAGGTGC
Source organism: Kitasatospora sp. NPDC056138 (assembly GCF_042264695.1). Classification (NCBI taxonomy): domain Bacteria; kingdom Bacillati; phylum Actinomycetota; class Actinomycetes; order Kitasatosporales; family Streptomycetaceae; genus Kitasatospora; species Kitasatospora sp. NPDC056138. Next base: position 68,014 of record NZ_JBHJVK010000010.1, read on the forward strand.
CGCCGTCGGCGCCGCCGGCGTCAACGGTGGTGCACTCCACCTGGACGGCGTCGACGACTACGCGCGGACCGGCCGCGCCCAGGTGGACGGCGCCAGGAACTTCTCCGTCTCCACCTGGGTCAAGCTCCCCGAGCCCGCCCGGGGTGACACCGCCGACCGGGTCGCGGTCACCCAACTCGGCACGCACAGCAGCGAGTTCTCCCTCTACTATGCTGCTCGCGACAAGAAGTGGAGCTTCGGCCGGTCCACCGAGGACAGCAGCGCCGACACCCGGGTGCGGGCCTTCCAGCCTGCCTGCACCGCCGACATACCCGACCCGGCCAACCCGACCGACGCCTCCAGGGGCACCCCCTGCTTCGGTCCCACCGACGGCCACTGGACCCACCTGGTCGGAGTCTCCGACGCCACTGCCGGGAAGCTCCGTCTCTACGTCAACGGCTACCAGGTCGCCGAGACCGCCTACACCCAGACCGCCCCGTGGGCCAAGCCCGGTGCCCTGCAACTGGGCGCGGGCTCCCGGGAGGGCGTCAACGGAGACTTCTTCGGCGGCGACATCGACGACACCCGCCTCTACGACCGCGTCCTGACCAATTCCGAGATCAAGGACATGGCCCGCCAGAACGCCCGCCTCGTGGGTCGCTGGAAGCTCAACGCCGCGGACGCGCAGGGGGTCTCCCCGGACGAGGGTCCGTTCGCCGCCGGTGCGACGCTCGGCGGAGCCGCGTTGATCACTCCGGGCGGCGGCATGCTGTCCGGAGCCCTGAATCTCGACGGCACCACCGGCTACGCGCAGGCACGCAGCGTCCCGCTGCGTACCAGCGAGAGTTTCAGCCTCGCGGCCTGGGTGCAGCCCCCGCCCGCGCCGGACCGGGACATGACGGTGCTCTCCTTCGCCGGTGCGAACGGCAACAGTGCCGTCGTACTGCGCTGGAGCGGTACGCGGCACAGCTGGCAGGCGGAGTTCAGCGACTCCGACAGCGCCAAGGCGACCAGGACGGCGGTGTTCCACACACCCCAGGGCCGCAACTGGTCCCACCTGGCCCTCGTCTACGACGCGTCGGCCTCCAGGGCCACGCTGTACGTCAACGGCGTCCCGGAGAACCAGACCTGCGAGAGCGGCGACACGACCTGCACACCGCACGTGTCCACCGCGTCCATGGTCAGGCCCTTCGAGTCCTTCGCCGCCGAGCCCCACGCCTACTCGGGGCTTCAGTTCGGCCGCCGGGCGGCGGGCGGGTCCTGGGGCGAGTTCCTCTCCGGCGGGGTCGACGACGTGTGGCTCTACCAGGGCGCACTGAGCAAGGCCGAGATCGTCGGGCTGGCCATGCCGGCCGAGCTGCCCACGCCGACCAGCCCCTGATGTGATCGCGCGCGGGGTCGAACGGCTTCGGCCGGCTCACCCTGCACGCGTGGCACCGCCGGGCAGCCTGCCGTCCTTCCGCACCGGGTGTCGTCGCTGTGGCAGGAGGCGGGTGGCAGGTCGAAGCCCCTCCGGCCTCTGGTGCAGCGCCGACGGACTCCAACTCGAGCAAGGCTGCGGGGAAGGTCCGCCTTCACCGGCCTCATTGCCGTCCGCACCCAAGTCTCGAGCTCCAAGTCCCGAGCTCCAGGTCTCGAGCAGCACGGCTCGGCGCCCGACTGCCTACTGGGCGGTCGGGCGCCGAGCCGTGCCGGTTTCGGCGGGCCGTCAGCGGCCCAGGGCCGCCAGGACCGCCTTCGCCATCACGCGCTCGCCCGTCGCGTTCGGGTGGAAGGGGACGGCGGGGGAGCCGGGGAGGGCGCCCTCGATCCAGCGGTCGGACGAGCAGGCGTCGTGACCCTTGGTGGGGGTGAGGGTGTCGACGTAGGTGGCGCCGTTGGCGGCGGCGGTGGTGGCGAGCATGCCGTTGAGCTTGCCGAGGATGCCGCGCAGGTAGGCGACGTCGCCGGTGGTGACCGGCTGGCGGCCGAGGCAGTCGCGCTCGTTGTCGGGCAGCACGGAGGGGTAACCCACCAGCAGGACCTTGGCGTTGGGCGCCTTGGCGTGGATCCGCTGGAGGGTGTCGGCGAGTTGCGGGGCGGCGGCGTCGATGCGGTCGACCAGGGTGTCCTCGCCGTACTTCCAGGACCAGCTGCCGAAGTCCCAGTGCCCGTCGGCGTAGTGGTCGTGGCACGGGGTGCCGAACGGGTTGACCACGGCGCCGGCGATGCAGGTGGCGATGACGTCGCCGATGCCGATGTCGGAGACGCCGAGGTCGTTGCCGCCGATGCCGAGGGTGACCAGGTCGGTGTCGGCGCCGACGGCGTTCAGCTGGGGGTCGTTGACCCGGATGAAGGCGTCGTACTGGGGCGAGGTCATCGCCTTGATCTTGGCGGCCGCGCAGGTCACGTCGGTGTAGCTGGAGCTGCCGAGCGCGGCGGCGACCAGGTGCCCGTAGTTGTGGTCGGAGCGCAGGCACAGCCCGGCCGACTGGCCGGGCACACCGGCGCCGGCGGCGTAGGAGTCGCCGAGGGCCACGTAATTCCCGCCGGTGGACGCGTGGGCGGCCGGGGCGCCGAAGGCGGTGAGTGCGGCAGCTGCGAGGATCCCGCTGACCAGGGTGGATGTGCGCTTCAGGGCATGGCGGAGCACGGGTTCCTCCTGGGGGAGAGAAACGGGCAGGTGGGTGGGGGCGGCCGGGGTCGCGGTGTTTCCGGCTACTGCCTAGTAAGTTACTGACGCGTTAACAGGTTGTCCAGATATCCGGCCGAGAATTCCGTGAATATGTGTCAGGTATTCGATGAATTACGCTCCGATGTGGAGCGAATAGGTAATTCGGATACGCGGTGGAGCGAAAAGGCGTCGGGCACTTGTTACCGACCGGTTGACCGGTGGCGGCCCAGGGCGCAGGATCGGACCACCTCGCCCCGCCCGCCCGCTCAGCCCCGCCGACCGCCGGAGGATCGCCGCATGGCACTGGACGCCGACGTCATCGTCATCGGAGCCGGTCTGGCCGGTCTGGTGGCCACCGCCGAACTCGCCGACGCCGGACGGAAGGTGATCCTGCTGGACCAGGAGCCGAGGGCCTCGTTCGGCGGTCAGGCGCACTGGTCGTTCGGCGGCCTCTTCCTGGTGGACTCGCCCGAGCAGCGCCGGATGCGGATCCGCGACTCGCACCAACTCGCCTGGCAGGACTGGCTCGGCACGGCCGGCTTCGACCGCTCCGAGGACCACTGGCCGCGCCGCTGGGCCGAGGCGTACGTCGACTTCGCGGCGGGAGAGAAGCGCAATTGGCTTCGCGCGCAGGGGATCCGGTTCTTCCCGGTGGTCGGCTGGGCCGAGCGCGGCGGGCTGCTGGCCAGCGGTCCCGGCAACTCGGTGCCCCGCTTCCACATCACCTGGGGCACCGGGCCGGGCGTCGTGGAGCCGTTCGCCAGGCGGGTGTCGGCGGCGGCGGCCCGGGGGCGGGTGGACCTGCGGTTCCGCCACCGGGTCACCGGTCTGTCCGCGACCGCCGGGGTGACCGACACCGTCAGCGGCGAGGTGCTGGTTCCGAGCAACGCCGCTCGCGGCGAGGCCAGTTCACGCGAGGTGGCGGGCTCCTTCGAGCTGCGGGCGCAGGCGGTGATCGTCGCCTCGGGCGGCATCGGCGGCAACCACGACCTGGTCCGCAAGGCGTGGCCCGCCCGGCTCGGTTCGCCGCCTGAGCGGATGGTCTCGGGCGTGCCCGCGCACGTGGACGGCCTGATGCTGGAGATCGCGGGCGCGGCCGGCGGCCGTCTGATCAACGGCGACCGGATGTGGCACTACACCGAGGGCATCGAGAACTGGAACCCGATCTGGCCGGGCCACGGCATCCGCATCCTGCCCGGCCCGTCCTCGCTCTGGCTGGACGCGCGCGGAAAGCGGCTGCCCGTACCGCTGTTCCCCGGTTTCGACACCCTCGGCACGCTCGAACACATCATGACGACCGGCCACGAACACACCTGGTTCGTACTGACCCAGAAGATCATCGAGAAGGAGTTCGCCCTCTCGGGGTCCGAGCAGAATCCCGACCTGACCGGGAAGAGCATCAGGGACGTCCTCGGCCGGGCGCGCTCGGGCGCGCCGGGGCCGGTCGAGGCGTTCAAGCGGCACGGCGTGGACTTCGTGGTCGCCCGCACCCTGCCCGAACTGGTCCGGGGGATGAACGCGAAGACCCCCCAACCGCTGATCGACGAGGCCGAGTTGCGCCGTGAGATCGAGGCGCGCGACCGCGAGATGGCCAACCCGTTCAGCAAGGACCTGCAGGTGACGGCCATCCACGGCGCCCGCCGCTACCTCGGCGACCGGCTGACCCGCACCGCGACGCCGCACCGCCTGCTCGACCCGAAGGCCGGGCCGCTGATCGCCGTACGGCTCAACATCCTCACCCGCAAGTCGCTCGGCGGACTGGAGACCGACCTCTGCGCCCGGGTGCTGCGGGCCGACGGCACTCCGCTGGACGGCATGTACGCGGTCGGGGAGGCGGCGGGCTTCGGTGGCGGCGGGGTGCACGGCTACCGCTCGCTGGAGGGCACGTTCCTCGGTGGCTGCCTGTTCTCGGGCCGGATCGCCGGACGGGCGGCGGCCCGCGCCACGGCCTGAACCACGGCCTGAGGTGAGCGGCTGCGCCCGGCTTCGCGTCGTACGGCTCCGCAGCGCGGGCTGCGACGGCGCGGGCTGTCACGGTGTGGGCCGCCACGGCGCGCCGCCACGGCGTGGCGTGAGGAGCGGCGCCGACCCCGGTGGGCCGACGCCGCTCCCGGCCCGTGGGTTCAGCGCTTGGCGTAGACGCCGTCCATGAAGTCGACGATCATCTGATCGGTCAGGCCCTTGCCCATCATGTGGCCCGCCGCGAGGTCGGCCTCGCTGATCATGCCGACCAGCTTCTCGTTGTCGATCACCGGGATCCGGCGGATCTGGTGGTCCTTCATCTTCTTCAGCACCATCTCCATGGTGTCGTCGGCGCGGACGCAGTGCAGGTGGCCGCCCAGGTCCATGGCCTTCATCGTGGCCGGGTCCTTGCCCTTGGCGATACATCGGACGACGATGTCACGGTCCGTGATGATGCCTTTGAGCTTCTGGTCGCTGCCACAGATCGGCAGGGCGCCTACGCCCATCTTCTCCATCATCTTGGCGGCTTCCAGCAGCGTCTGCTCCTCGCTGATGCACTGGGCCTTGGCATGCATGACGTCACGTGCAGTGATCACGGTCAAATCCTCCTCGGTCGCTCCGCTCCGGCGGCAGCGCCGTTCGCAACCGCCCGGTGCGGAGCGGAGTGTGGCGATGTGGTCACCATAAGCAGCCGCCGGGCGGGCCGCTCGGCGAGCGGTGGCGGGCGGTGGTCCGGGGTGCGCGGAGCGTCCGGGCGTGCGGAGCGTCCGGGGGTGCGGAGGGTTCGGGAATCCAACCGGGGTGCGGCGGGGAAGGGCCGGGGGGTGGAGCGGGGCGGGGCTCAGGCGGGTTCGTCGGTGAGGCCGAGCCGGAGGTGGTCCACGTGGTAGACCGCCTGGTCGAGGAGTTCGGCCACGTGGTGGTCGTGCAGCGAGTACACCACCGAGCGTCCGCGCCGCTCGCCGACGACCAGGCCGAGGTTGCGCAGCAGCCTCAACTGGTGTGAGCAGGCGGACTGTTCCATGCCGACCGCCCCGGCGAGCTCGGTCGCGGGCCGGGGGCCCTCGCGCAGCTGAGCGAGTATCAACAGTCGGGACGGAGTGGCCAGGGCCTGGAGCGTGTTGGCGACCTTGGCCGCGTTCGAGGCGTCCAGGCGCATGCGCGGTACGGCGTTCGCGGCGGCTCCGTGTCCCATGGCTGCATCCTACGGGTGCGGTGCGGGCCGTCCGGACTGATGAATGAATGAAAACCTGTTCATGTATTCCTGTATCGTGGACGGCCGACCACCCCGCCGTGCCCAGAGGACCCGCCATGTCCACCACCCTCACCGCCCGGGCCGGCCAGGCTGCGCCCGCCGCCGCACCGCCGACCCGCCGCACCCGCGGCCTCGCGCTCCCCGAGGCCCGCTGGGCGGCCGCCGCCGCGCTCGCCTTCCTGCTGGCGCTGCTCGCCCGGCTGCTCGGCGCGCCGGAGTGGACGTCCGGCGCGCTCTACGCCCTCGCCTACGCCACGGGCGGCTGGGAGCCCGCCTGGGCGGGGCTCCGGGCGCTGCGCGAGCGGACCCTGGACGTCGATCTGCTGATGATCGTGGCCGCGCTCGGCGCGGCGGCCATCGGCCAGGTGCTGGACGGCGCGCTGCTGATCGTCATCTTCGCCACCTCCGGCGCCCTGGAGGCGCTGGCCACCGCCCGGACCGCCGACTCGGTACGGGGTCTGCTCGACCTGGCACCCGCCACCGCGACCCGCCTGACCGCAGCCGGGCACGAGGAGACCGTCCCCGCCGCCGCTCTGGCGGTCGGCGACACCGTACTGGTCCGTCCCGGTGAACGGATCGGCGCGGACGGCCGGGTGCTCGACGGCCTCGGCGAGGTGGACCAGTCCACCATCACCGGCGAACCGCTGCCGGTCGCCAAGGGCACCGGGGACGAGGTCTTCGCAGGCACCCTCAACGGTGTGGGCGCGCTGCGGATCGCCGTGGAACGGGACTCCTCCGACACCGTGATCGCCCGGATCGTCGCCATGGTCGAGGAGGCCGGCAGCACCAAGGCGCCCACCCAGCTGTTCATCGAGAAGGTCGAGCAGCGCTACGCGGTCGGCCTGGTCGCCGCGACCCTGGCGCTCTTCGCCCTGCCGCTGGCCTTCGGCGGCGGACTGACCGGGACCCTGCTGCGGGCGATGACCTTCATGATCGTCGCCTCGCCGTGCGCGGTGGTACTGGCCACCATGCCGCCGCTGCTCTCGGCCATTGCCACCGCCGGGCGGCACGGCGTGCTGGTGAAGTCGGCCGTGGTGATGGAGCGCCTGGGGCAGGTCACCGCCGTCGCCCTGGACAAGACCGGCACCCTCACCGCGGGCACTCCGCAGGTGGTCGAGGTCCGTCCCGCCGCCCGTCCCGACGGCGTCAGTGCGGACGAGCTGCTCGCCCTGGCCGCCGCCGCCGAGGTGCGCAGCGAGCACCCGCTGGGCCGCGCGATCGTCGCCGCCGCACACGGGCGGGCGGCCGCGCTGCCCGACTCGACGGACTTCGCGTCCACACCGGGGACGGGCGTGCGCGCGACGGTGGGCGGCCGGGTGATCGAGGTGGGGAATCCGGCGCGCCTGCCGGGGGCCGCGGAGGGCGCGGACCCGGCACGGGCCGGTACGGCGGCCGGCTGGACCGCCGCCGGTGCGCCCGACCCCGGCACGGCCCGCGCCGTGGCCGAGTCGGAGGCCGCCGGGCGGACCGCCGTCCTGGTCCTGCGCGACGGGCGGCCGCTGGGCGTCCTCGGCCTCGCCGACCGTCCGCGCGAGCACGCCGCCGACGCGGTCCGCAGGCTGGCCGCGCTGACCCGGCGCCCGCCCGTGCTGCTCACCGGGGACAACCCGCGTGCCGCCGCCGGACTGGCCGCCGAACTCAGCCTCCCGGAGGTCCGCGCCGGGCTGCTGCCGCAGGAGAAGGCGGCTGCCGTCCAGGAGTTGGAGGCGGACGGGCAGCGGGTGCTGATGCTCGGCGACGGGGTCAACGACGCGCCCTCGCTGGCGGCCGCGCACTGCGGGGTGGCGATGGGCCGGGCCGGGTCCGACCTGGCACTGGAGACCGCCGATGCGGTGGTGGTCCGGGACGAACTGCTCGCCGTACCGGCCGTGGTGGCGCTGTCGCGACGTGCCCGGCGGCTGGTGGTGCAGAATCTGGTGATCGCGGGGGTGTTCATCGCCGCCCTGGTGGTCTGGGACCTGGCCGGCGCGCTGCCGCTGCCGCTCGGGGTCGCCGGGCACGAGGGCTCCACCGTGATCGTCGGTCTCAACGGCCTGCGGCTGCTGCGCGACTCCGCGTGGCGGCGGGCCCTGTCGGAAGGAAGCTGATGGCCCGTCGCCCTCGCAGGGAGTCCAAGGAGTCCAAGGAGCCCACCGGCACCGCCACGGCCAAGGCGTCCCGGGCCTCGAAGGCACCCGGCACCGACGCGGCCTGCACGGTGACGGTCTGCCGGGGCTGCTGCTGCGGCACGACGGCCAAGCACCCGGAGGTGGACCACGGCGCGCAGCTGGTGCGGCTGCGCGAGGGCCTGGGCGACGCGGGCCGGGTCCGCGCGGTGCAGTGCCTGGACGCCTGCGACCACTCCAACGTGGTCGTGGTCAGCCCTTCACCGGCCGGACGGCTGGCGGGCGGCCGCCCGGTCTGGCTGGGCTGGGTGCTGGCGGACGACATGCTCGACGAGATAACCGAGTGGGTACGTGCGGGCGGCCCCGGCATCGCCGAACCGCCCGGCACCCTGGACCTCCAGGAGTTCGCGGTCTCCCGCCGGGTCCGCGAGGGCCTGCCGGGCTGACCGGCGTCCGCCACCCGCGTCCGACCCGGCCCCGGAGTCCCGGCCCTGGCGCCCACCCCGGCCGGCCGACGGGCTCCGGCGGGTTCCGGCGACGCCCGCCCCGGCGGCGCGCCGGGGCCTGCCGGGCCCGGCACAGGAGTCCTGACCTGCCATGATTGGCCGTATGGCAGACCAGGGCGCACCCAGTACGGCGGAGCTGAACGGAAGACCGGCGACCCCGGCCGAGCTCCAGGCGCTGGCGCTCACCGGCTACGGGCACTTCACCACCATGCTGGTCGAGGACGGCCGGGTCCGCGGCCTCCCGCTGCACCTGGAGCGGCTGGCCCGTGACTGCCGTACGGTCTTCGAGGCCGAGCTGGACCCGGCACGGGTGCGGGAGCTCGCGCGCAGGGTGGTGCCGGCCGAGGGCGCGGCGGTGGTCCGGGTGACCGTCTTCGACCCGGCGCTGGACATCGGCACGATCGGGCGGCCCGCCGAGCCGCAGCTGCTGGTGACCGCCCGTCCGGCGGGGGGCCCGGCGCCGCTGCCGCCACTGCGGGTGCGCTCGGTGCGGTACCGCAGGGAACTGCCCGCGGTGAAGAGCGTCGGACTGTTCGGGTCGCTCTGGCACCGGCGGGAGGCGCAGCGGGCCGGTTTCGACGACGTGCTGTTCGTGGACGGCGAGCGGGGGATCTCCGAGGGCGGCACCTGGAACATCGGGTTCGTCCGCGGCCGGAAGGTGGTCTGGCCGGAGGCGGAGCACCTGGTCGGGACCACCATGGAGCTGCTGCAGGGCCTGTACCCGTGCCGGTCGGAGCGGGTGGGGGTGGCGGAGGCGGCGGGTTTCGAGGCCGCGTTCGCGACCAACGCGGCCATCGGGGTGCGGGCCGTCGGCGCGCTGGACGGGCTGGTCCTCCCGGCCGAGCACCCGGTGATCGGGGAGCTGCGCGCGCTGTACACCGCACTGCCGGGTGATCGGCTCTGAGCGGACCCGGTCCGCTCGGAGCGAAGTCCGGCTGTTCCCGGGCGGGGCGGGTGGAGGATCGTCGGTATGGAGACCGTGGAGATCATTCCTGAGCTGTATCTGCTGGGTTTCGAGATCGGGCAGGCCTATCTGTGGTGCGACCCGGGGGAGTTGACGCTGATCGACACCGGGGTGGCCGGTTCCGGTGAGGCGATCGCGCGGGCGATCCGGTCGCTCGGGCGCGACCCGGCCGAGCTGCGCCGGGTGCTGCTGACGCACTGCCACGAGGACCATGCGGGTTCGGCGGCCGAGATCGCCGGCTGGGGCGGGGGCGGCCGTGTCCAGGTACTGGCGCACCGGCTGGACGCGCCCGTGATCCGGGGCGAACGGCCGCCGCTGCCACCGGTCTTCGACGACGCCCCGGCGTGGGAGGAGGAACTCTGGGCGGCGAAGCCCGTGTTGCCCCCGGCGCCGCCCGCGCGGGTGGACGTCAAGCTGGCGGACGGCGATGTCGTGGACTTCGGCGGCGGGGCGCGGGTGGTGGCGGTGCCGGGTCATACGGACGGGAGCGCCGCGTTCCATCTGCCCGGCCCCCGGGTGCTGTTCACTGGGGACGCGGTGGCCAACGTCGGCGGGCGGACCATCCTCGGGGTGTTCAACCGGGACCGGGCGCGGGCGATCGAGTCCTTCCACCGACTGGCCGCGCTCGACGCTCAGGTGGCGGTCTTCGGCCACGGCGAGCCGATCACGAGCGACGCCGCCACTGCCCTCAGGGCTGCGGCGGCGTCGACCGGGTGAGCGGCGGGAGCCGGGTCAGGCGGTGTTCTCGGCCTGGGCCATCCAGGAGTACTTCTCCAGGTCGGCGGTCAGCCCGATCAGGATGTCCTGGCTGACCGGGTCGGGGTCGCCGGTGGCGGCGATGCGCTCGCGCATCCGGACGATCACCGCGCCGAGGGCCGCGACCAGGGCCCCCACCGTGGCGGAGTCGGTGACGGCGCCCTCGGGGGCGGTGGCGATGCCGCTGCTCCTGGACACCGTCCCGGCCCGGCCGTCCGGGGAGACGCCGATGGCGGCCGCGCGTTCGGCCACGGTGTCGGCGTGCAGCCGGGCGAGGGCGACCACTTCGTCCAACTGGAGGTGCACCGAGCGGAAGCGCGGTCCGACCACGTTCCAGTGCAGCTGCTTCGCCACCAGGGACAGGTCGATCAGATCGACCAGTGCGCCCTGGAGCGCCTCCCCGACCACCTTGCGGTCGGCGTCCGGCAGAGGGCTCTTGACTCCGTACATCGGCTCGGTTCCTTCTGGTGCGGGTTCGGCCTGTTTTCGTCGGCCAGCCTCTCACGTATGCCCACAAAACGGTCATACAGCCCATCGGGTCGGGGTGTTGGAGTCGGCCGTGGTGGCGATGGGCCGATCCGACGTCAGCTGATGCGACGTCAATCGAGGTCAGCAGGGCGCAGGCCGTCGGTTCTTTGCGAACACATGGGCGAAACTTGCGGCCCAGAACACCGACACGACAACGGTCGTTCACTGAATGTCCGTGTTCACGCAACCCGTCGCTGCGAATCTCCACGCCATGGATATCCCACGCATGGGCGTGCCCGAGAAGCTCGCCGACCGGATGAGCATGGCCGAGCAGCACGAGTACCTGCGCAGCAGGTTCTCCCGTCGGAAGGCGCTGCGGATGGGCGCCATCACGGTCGGTGCGGTCGCCGTCGGCGGCGCGCTCGGCAGTGGCACCGCCTTCGCCGCCCCCGCGACCCCGGGCCTGCTCACGGCCGGCAGCACGGAGGGCATCAACGGCTCGCTGGTCGCTCCGATCGGCCGTCACCTCGCGTTCGGCGCCGAGCCGGACACCCAGTTCCGGATCTCCTGGCAGGTCCCGGCCCCGGTCAAGCGGCCGTTCCTGCGCTTCGGCAAGCACCCCTGGTCGCTCGGCCACAAGATCCAGGCGGAGGTGCGGGCGCTGCACACCCCCGCGCTGACCCCGACCGGCACCCCGGTCGACCAGTACTACCTGCACGTCTCGCTGGACGACCTCGACCCCGACACCACCTACTACTACGGTGTCGGCCACGACGGTTTCGACCCGGCCTCGCAGCAGGCCATCTCCACCCTCAGCACCTTCCGCACCGCGCCCTCGCGCGACTGGCGCTGGGGCAAGCCGTACGCGCCGTTCACCTTCACCGCCTTCGGTGACCAGGGCGTCAGCTCGCACGCGGCCGGGAACGACCACGTCATCCTGGCCCAGAAGCCGTCCTTCCACCTGCACGCCGGCGACATCTGCTACGCCGACCCGATGGGCCAGGGCCAGGACTCGGACAAGGTCGCCTACGACGCCAAGACCTGGGACGCCTTCCTGGTCCAGACCGAGACCGTCGCCTCGAAGATCCCGTGGATGGTCTCCTACGGCAACCACGACATGGAGGCCTGGTACTCGCACAACGGGTACGGCGGCGAGGACGCCCGCTTCTTCCTCCCCGGCAACGGCCCGGACCCGCGCAAGGCCCCGGGCGTCTACGCCTTCAAGTACGGCAACGTCGGTGTCATCTCGCTGGACGCCAACGACGTCTCGTACGAGATCCCGGCCAACCTGGGCCTCACCGCGGGCAAGCAGACCAAGTGGCTGGACCGCCAGCTGCGCGACCTGCGCGACGACGAGAGCGTCGACTTCATCGTCGTCTTCTTCCACCACTGCGCCTTCTCCACCACCCACCAGCACGCCTCCGAGGGCGGTGTCCGCGAGGCCTGGGTGCCGCTGTTCGAGAAGTACCGCGTGGACCTGGTGATCAACGGTCACAACCACGTCTACGAGCGCACCGACGCGATCCTCGGCAACAAGGTCTCCAAGTCCGTGCCGAGCGGCGAGACCATCGAGCCCGCCAAGGACGGCATCGTCTACGTCACCGCCGGTGCGGCCGGTCGCAGCCTCTACAGCTTCGACTACCCCGACACCTACGAGGGCCACGAGAACCGGGTCGACTCGGTCAAGACCTTCCACTTCGCCAAGGGCGGCGTGAAGGTCCAGGAGACGGTCGAGTGGTCCCGGGTCCGCTACACCGGCTACTCCTTCATCAAGGTGGACGTCACCCCGGCCCACCCCGGCCGCAAGTCCTCGATGAAGGTCACCGCCCTGGCGGAGGACGGCACCCAGATCGACCACTACACCATCCTGCGCAAGGCCGGCGAGAACTGGGACGACGACGGCGACGACGGCGACTTCCCGTGGCTGCGCCGCTGACGGCGGCCGGCCCGAACCCCTGAAGGCGGCGCCACCGGACAGTGCCCGGTGGCGCCGCCTTCGGCGTGCCGCCGCGAAGACCGCGCCGGGGCCCGCGCACCCGCTCCTCGGGGAGGGTCGGCCGGCCGCCGCCGGCGGATCACGTCGTAAGCTCGCTGGCCATGACCGTCGCACGCTCCGCCCTGCTGTTCGTCCTCGCCGCCCTGCTCGAAATCGGGGGCGCCTGGATGGTGTGGCAGGGGGTCCGGGAGCACCGGGGCTGGGCGTGGATCGGGGCGGGGGTCGTCGCGCTCGGGGCCTACGGGTTCGTGGCCACCCTGCAGGCCGATTCGCACTTCGGCCGCATCCTCGCCGCGTACGGCGGGGTGTTCGTGGCCGGTTCGCTGCTGTGGGGCGTGGTCCTGGACGGCTACCGGCCGGACCGGTACGACGTGATCGGCGCGCTCGTCTGTCTGGCCGGGGTCGGTGTGATCATGTACGCACCGCGCGGGCGGTAGGGTCCGCCACCTGCGGTCGGCGTCCGGAGACCGGCGGGCGGGCGACCGGTTCGAACCCGGTGAGCAGCCCGTGCAGCCGGACCGGAACCCCGCCCGGCCTCGGGGCCGGGCGGGCGGGCGGGGCGGGGGGGGCCGGCGCCGGCCGCCCAGGGGTGGAGCTCCAGCGACCCGCCGCCACCGTGCGGCACGACGGCCAGGTACGGCGCGGG
>NZ_JBHJVK010000010.1:81313-158513 GCF_042264695.1 Kitasatospora sp. NPDC056138
CCCCGGGGGGGGGGTCGCGACCCCACCGGGCGCCGGGCGTCCTGTCCCCGGCGGGGGGCGGACGGGTCCCACCCGGGTGCGCCGCCCGTGCCGCCGCACCGCCCCCCCGCCGGCCCTCGCCCCGTGGGCCGAGGCCGGGCGGGGTGGCCGGGCCCTACTGCCGGTAGGTGGCCAGGAAGCGGCCGATCCGGCTGATCGCGGTCTCCAGGTCGTCGGCGCGGGGCAGGGTGACGAAGCGGAAGTGGTCGGGGCGGTGCCAGTTGAAGCCGGTGCCCTGGACGATGTGGATCTTCTCGCGGAGCAGCAGGTCGAGGACGAACTGCTCGTCGTCCACGATCCGGTGCACGGCGGGGTCCAGCTTGGCGAAGGCGTACAGCGCGCCCTTGGGCTTGACGCAGCTGACGCCGGGCAGTTCGTTCAGGGCCCGCCAGGCGACGTCGCGCTGCTCGGTGAGCCGGCCGTTCGGCAGGGTGAGGTCGTGGATCGACTGGTGGCCGCCGAGCGCCGCCTGGACGGCGAACTGGGCCGGGACGTTGGGGCACAGCCGCATCCCGGCGAGCATGGTGAGCCCCTCCAGGTAGTCCTTGGCGTGCTGCTTGGGTCCGGAGACCACCAGCCAGCCGCTGCGGAATCCGGCCACCCGGTACGCCTTGGAGAGGCCGTTGAAGGTGAGGGTGAGCACGTCGTCGGAGAGCGCGGCCAGGCAGTGGTGCTCGGTGCCGTCGTACAGGATCTTGTCGTAGATCTCGTCGGCGAAGACCATCAGCCCGTGGCGGCGGGCGAGTTCGAGGATGCCCTCCAGGAGCTCCTTCGAGTAGACCGCGCCGGTCGGGTTGTTGGGGTTGATGACGACGATGGCCTTGGTGCGGTGGGTGATCTTGGCGGCGATGTCGTCGAGGTCGGGGTACCAGTCCGCCTCCTCGTCGCACAGGTAGTGCACGGCCTTGCCGCCGGCGAACCGCACGACGGCCGTCCAGAGCGGGTAGTCCGGCATCGGGACGAGGACCTCGTCGCCGTCGTCCACCAGCGCCTGCACGCTCATCTGGATCAGCTCGGAGGCGCCGTTGCCGAGGTAGACGTCGTCCACCGTGACGCCCGGGACGCCGCGCTGCTGGTAGTACTGCACCACGGCCCGGCGGGCGGGCAGGATGCCGCGCGAGTCGCTGTAGCCGTGGGCGTTCGGGAGGTTGCGGATGATGTCCTGGAGGATCTCCTCCGGCGCCTCGAAGCCGAACGGTGCCGGGTTGCCGGTGTTCAGGCGCAGGACGGTGTGCCCGGCCTCCTCCAGCGCGTTGGCCTGGTCGACCACCGGGCCACGGATCTCGTAGCACACGTCCTTCAGCTTGCTGGACTGCCGAAACTCCATCAGCGGTCTCCCGATCCGTCCGTCACCGCACCGTCAGTCTGGTCACTTTGTTCTACCAAGTATCCACTTGGAAAGTCCAACCTTTTGGCTATGCTGATCGACATGTCACGCCGAAGCTACGACCAGTACTGCGCCGTCGCCCGCGCCCTGGACGCGGTGGGCGAGCGCTGGAGCCTCCTGATCGTCCGTGAACTCCTCGACGGTCCGCGCCGCTACACCGACCTGCACGCGGACCTGCCCGGCGTCTCCACCGACATCCTGGCCGCCCGCCTGAAGCAGTTGGAGAGCGAGGGCCTGGCGGTCCGCCGCAGGCTGGAGCGGCCCGCCAACGCGACGGTCTACCAGCTGACGGAGCGGGGACTGGCGCTGCGCCAGGTCGTCGACGCGCTCGGCGCCTGGGGCCTGGAGGCCCTGGGCGAGCCGCGCCCCACCGACGCCGTCCGCGAGCACTGGGTGACGGGGGTGGGCGGCCGGCCGGGGCGGTGATCAACACGGATCCCCGGCCCGGTGCCGCCGTCGCCTCGGGCTCGGCCGTCGTCCTCTTCGTCTCGAAGGGGAAGCCCTGAGCAGGGGAACCCCGAGCCGGGAAGCCTGCCGCTGCCGTCCCCTGGACCGCCCGGGACCGTTGACCCCCCCGGCTCACGGCCGACGTCCGAGTAGCGGCGGACGGCCCGCACGCCTCGGGCCCCCGGGTGCCGCGCGGCACCCGGGAGCCCGGCCGGGCCCGGACGGCACCGGAGGAGGGTCAGGCGGCGGGTTCGGCGATCAGCGCCGTGCCGACCGGACGGAAGCCGAGGCGGGCGTAGACCCGGGCGACGTCCTCGTCCCCGGCGGAGAGGAAGACGGTACGGGTGCCGAGCGCGCGGGCGTCGGCCACCAGCGCGGCGGTGACCAGGTGGGCGAGGCCCCGGCGGCGGGCGGCGGGAAGGGTGCCGACACCGACGATCTCGGTGACCTCGCCGACCGGCTGGTGCATGCCCGAGCACAGTGCGGTGCCGTCCGTGACCGCCACGGCGACCCGGGTCAGACCCGTGCGGATCCGGCCGGCCACCCGCTCGGTGGAGCCGTCCCGGGCGGCCGTCCGGGACGCCTCGGCCAGTTCGGCCGGGCCGGCGGCACCGATCCGGGTACCGGGCTCGGCGAAAGCCAGCCGGGGGACCGCCAGTGCGGCGGCGAGGGCCGGGTCCTCGGGTCCGAGGACCCGGACGGTGACGTCGGCGTGGGCCGTGATCCGCGGCGTCGGCGCGTCCGGGGCGAGCACCATCAACGGGTGGGCGTGCACGTGCAGTCCGCAGGCCTCGGCGGCGGCCCGCAGCGAGGGTGTCGTCTCGGCGACCCACTCGAAGGACTCCGGCGCACCCAGCTCCCGCTGCCGGGAGAGCACTCGCGCCACGTCGTCGGCCCGCACCGGCCCGGCGCCGCCCAGTGTCGGACGGGCGTAGAACGGCCAGCCCTCGCCCTCGCGGACGAACAGCGAGAGCGGGCCGAAGTCCTCGACCCGGGCGCTGCTCCTCGGTACGGCGTCGTAGTACTGCTCAAGGGCATCCAGCACGGTGGCCGATGCGGACTGCCGGCGATCGTAAGAAGTCACACCGCGCATCAAAGCAGCGGGACGACGCGGCGTCACCGGGATATCGCCCCGAGGGCCGGGTGGGATCCGCTCCGCCGGTGGCGGTCGCTCGCCGCGCCGGTGACCCGGCGGGTGGAGCCCACCTCTCCGGACGGGCCGGGCCGCCGTGCGGTGTCGCGTCCGGTGCGATCGCCCTGGGCGGAGCCGTCCTGGGCCGGTGCTCTGCCGCCGGTGTTCGTCCGAACGCGTGACGTCCGTGCCGAGCTGCCGTCAAGTACGCACACCGGAAACTAGATTGGACACGACCTATTGCGTTCGGTAGGGCGATTCCAAGGGAGTGATCATGTCGATCGAGCAGGTCGGACCGATGGTGCCTCAGGTGGCGATGACGCTGGCCGCGATCGCGGCGGCCGCCGCCACCCCGCGTCCGTCGGGGGAGACGCTGGCGGAGCAGAGCAACCGGGTCTTCCTCGGCATCAACGAGCAGTTGGGCGATCCCTCCCTCGCCACCGGGAAGAACTGGAGCCAGCTGTGGTGCGCGCTGAGCGCGGACAACGCGAACATGGCGTACCTGGCCCAGAGCAGGGACGGCTCCAACCAGTTCGCCGTGGTCATCCGGGGCACGGTCGCCAACGTGACCGATCTCCTCGAGGACCTCGGCGTGGGCACGGTGGTCCCCTTCACCGCCGTCGGCTCGCCACCCGCTCCGGTCTACGTCTCCAAGGGCGCGATGGAGGCGTTCAGCCAGGTCGTCACCATGAGCTCGGGGGGCGTCACCCTGGTGCAGGCGCTCACCAGCGTCCTCTCCAAGGCCCAGCCGAACCCCACGGTGTACGTGATCGGCCACAGCCTCGGCGGCTGCATCGCCACCATGGTCGCGCCCTACCTCCAGGCGCAGGGCCTGCCCCGCACCCCGCAGTTCGGCCTCTACACCTTCGCCGCCCCCACCGCCGGCGGCCCGGACTTCGTGTCCTACGTCGACAACTCCCTGAACTGGGTCGTCAACGAGCGCTACCACAACTTCTACGACCTGGTGCCGCAGGCCTGGACCAGCCTCGACAACGCCAAGAAGTGGTACCCCGATCCGCCCGGCCCGGTGGCGAACGACGACGTCATCGGCGTCATCTCGACGATCGCCACCCTGCCGGGCCCCAACGTCTACGCCCAGCCGGGCGACGACATGCCGCTGAACACCGACTACCACAAGCACGACCCGGTCATGGTCAAGAAGTCGCTCCAGGACTTCATGGGCCAGGTCGCCTACCAGCACGCCAACTCCACCTACCTGAGCCTGCTCGACGCCCCCGTCGTGCCGTCAGGTCCGCTGGTGACCGGTATCAGCCCGAACGTCGGCGTGGCCGGAACCCCGGTCGTCATCACCGGCAGCGGATTCCACCCGGACAAGCGCCTGGAGGTCGACTTCGGCACGGTGGCGTGCCCACGGCTCGACGTCAGCAACGACGGCGCCCGGATCACCGCCCACGCACCCGAAGGCGTCGGCGTGGTCGCCGTCCGGGTCACCACCAACCTCGGCACCTCCCCGGCCGTCCCGTTCGGCCAGTTCGCCTACGGCGGCCCCGCTCCCGTGGTGGTCACCGGCATCAGCCCGGACAACGGCTGGACCAAGACCCCCGTCACCATCACCGGCGTCAACTTCACCTCCGACGCCAAGGTCTACTTCGGCGACAACCCCGCCGAGTCCGTCCGCGTCACGCCGCCCAACCAGATCGTCGCCATCGCGCCCGCCCCGAGCATCGGCATCGGCAAACCCCTGACCATCAACGTCACCGTGCTGTCGGACGGCTACTCGTCCCCGCCCGGCCCCGCGGACGAGTTCACCTACAAACTGTGAGACCGGTGCCGAACCGCTCCCTGGCCGGGCGGTCAGTCCCACGACTGACCGCCCGGCGGTGCACCGGCGGCTCGGCACGGCCGGCGAGCCGTACCGGGATCGGCCCGAGGACGGCTCCCGGCCCGTCCGGGCCCGGGCGGTGGGGGCGGCGGCGGAGGCCGGGGGCGCCACTCCCGGCCGGGTGTACTGCGCGTACGATCCTGTGACGATGAACGAGACCACCACCACCGCCACCGACGCGACCCCGCACGGCAGTTGCCCCGACGCCGGGCGGCCCGACAGCGCCCGGTCCGATGTCGCGGAAACCGTCGCGTACGCCGGGTACGTCGCCGTCGGGGACTCCTTCACCGAGGGCATGTGCGACGAACTGCTCCCCGACGGCCAGTTCCGGGGGTGGGCCGACCGGGTCGCCGCCGCGCTGGCCGCCGAGCGGCCGGGGGAGGAGTTCCGCTACGCGAACCTCGCCGTGCGCGGCAAACTCATCGGCCAGATCCACGCCGAGCAGGTGGACCGGGCCGCCGTGATGAACGCCGGGCTGATCACGCTGGCGGGCGGGCTCAACGACGTCCTGCGGCCCGGCTGCGACGTCGAGGAGGTCAAGCGGCTGCTCGGCCTGGCGGCCACCACGCTGCTCGCCGGCGGAGCTGCGGGTGCGGGTGCGGGCCCGACCGTGGTGATGTTCACCAGCACCGACCCGAGCCGCCGGCTGGCCGGGAGCGCCCGGCTGCTCCCGGCGATCCTGGAGATGAAGTCCTTCGTCGAGGGGCTGGCCGGGCAGCACCCGGGTGTCCGGGTGGTCGATCTCTTCTCGGCTCCCTGCTTCGACGACCGCCGCCTGTGGGCCGAGGACCGGCTGCACCTCTCCCCGGAGGGGCACCGCCGGGTTGCCGCCGCCGTACTGGAGGCGCTCGGGCGTCCGGTGGGCTTCGACTGGCGCGCGCCGCTGCCCCCGGCCGCACCGAGCGGGCGGGCCGAGCGGCTCCGCTCGGACCTGCGCTGGCTGCGCATCCACCTCGGCCCGTGGATCGGCCGCCGGCTCACCGGCCGCTCCTCCGGCGACGACCGCCCGCCCAAGCGCGCCGAACTCCTGCCCTACGAAGGCTGATCGCCGGCGCTCGGACCGCCCGGCGCTCGGACCGCCCGGTGCTCTGTCCGCTCCGGTGCTCAGTTCGCCCAGGGCGGGGTGAGCACCGAGCCGTCGGCCAGCCGGGCCTGGAGCCCGGTGCCGGTGGTGACCCAGGCGTGGGCGGCCTGTTCGCCGGGGTTGTCGACCTTCAGGCGGACGCCGGCCGGGGCGATCACGGTGTCGCCGGGGCCGAGCGCCGTCCGCTCGCCGTCGAGGGTGACCACCGGTGCGCCGGAGAGCACGTGCAGGACCTCCTCCCGGGTGATGGTGTGCTCGACCCCCGGCGTTCCGGCGGCGATCTCCAGCCGCCAGGCGCAGAGCTCGGTGCTGCCGGTGGCCGGAGCGGCGTACGAGACGAACCGGGCGCCGTGGATCTCGTGGACGGTGGCCTGGTCGGTGCTGACGATGGGCATGAGGTCTCCCTGCGATCGATGAGATGGGCAAGTTGCTTGACTATATGGTCAAGCCACTTGCCCACATAGTCAAGCTACTTGCCCATCTCCGGAGTCGGCCTGGCAGAATTCCGGGCATGACCGAAGCCGAGACCGTTGCCCTGAGCCTGCCGCCACTCCTGCTCGGCCTGGCCGCCGATCTGGTCCGGGCGATCGACGCGGGCGTCCGCGAGCGCGGTTTCGACGACGTGCGCCCGGCGCACGGCTTCGCCTTCGCCCGGCTCGCCCCCGGCGGCGCCAGCGTCGGGGAGCTGGCCGAGCACCTGGGCGTGACCAAGCAGGCGGCGAGCCAGCTGGTCGAGGAGCTGGTCCGCAAGGGCTACGTCGAGCGGCAGCCGCACCCCGCCGACGCCCGCGCCCGGCTCGTCGTGCTCACCGAACGCGGCTGGGCCTGCACCCGGGCGGCGGACGCGGCGGCGGCCGAAGCCGTCCGGCCGTGGGTGGCGACGCTGGGCGAGGAGCGGCTGCACGGACTGCGGGACGACCTGGCCCGGCTGGCGCCCAGTGGGCGGCTGCGACCGGTCTGGTGACGTGCCACGGGCCCGCGGGGGCCCGGCCGTCACCGCAGCGCCGCCGGGCTGCGGACGGACGTGAGCCCGGCGCCCCCGGCCGGATGGCAGGGGACGCCGGGCTCACGCCGGCGGTCGTGCGCGTCACTCGGTCCGCAGACCCTCGGCGCGCATCATCCGCCACAGGGACGGCAGGCTGGCCGCCGTGACCAGCAGGACCACAGCGGCGCCGATCGAGCCGAAGCCGAGGATCGAGACCCAGTCCAGGCTCACCGGGTGGTCGACCATGGTCAGCAGGGCCGAGCCGAGGCCGATCCCGCTGAGGGCCGCCAGGGCGATGCCCAGCAGCACGGGTAGGGCCGTCTGCCAGAGCACCGAGGCGCAGAGCGTGGAGCGGCGGGTGCCGAAGGCGATCAGTACCGCCAGCAGCCTGCGCCGCTCGCGCAGCTGCTCGACCGTGCCGACCAGCATGCTCGCGCCGATCAGCAGCAGGGTGGCCGTGACCCCGGCGAACAGTCCGCGCTTGATGCCGGCGAACCGCCTGTTCTCCTGGGTCGACTGCAGCTGGATCGCGGTGGCCGTCGGGTCCATGGCGGTGACGGTGTTGCGCAGCCGGTCGTACGCGTCGGGGGAGGCGGAGTCCACCTGGGCGTAGCCGACGATCCGTCCGTGGGACTGCGGCGCGCCCTCGGCGGCACCGGGGGTGAGCAGGAAGCCGGAGTAGACCAGCCCGAGCGACTCGGGGGCCGACTCGACCGGTCGAAGCCCCGTCGGCATGGTCCAGTTCGGGTGGATCGGCCGCATTCCGGCGCCGATGCCGGGGATGTAGCCGACCTCCACCGGCTGTCCCGCCTTGAAGTGGGCCATCATGTCTCCGCTGGACCCGCCGCTGTTGTCGAGCGAGAAGGCGTCGCCGTCCCGGCAGGTGTCGATCCTGGCGAGGGTCTTCAGCGTCTCGCACGGCGCTATGTACAGCGAACGCAGCGCGGGGTTCTCGGGGGTGCCGCCATCGGTGGCGACGGGCAGTCCCAGTGCGGAACTCACGCCGGTGACACCGGGGGTGGCGCGCAGGCGGCTGTCGAACTCGGCGGGGAGGATCAGCCCGTGGCCCGTCGGGACCGAGACGTAGGCCTGCGCCTTGCTCGGGTCCTGGCCGGTCTCCCGGCGGAAGTCGCCCTCGATTCCGCTGAACAGCATCTGCAGGGCGATCGCCCCGGCCGCCGCGACGGCGATGCCGCTGACCACCCGGGCCGAGGTGCCGCTGTCCAGCTGGAGCCGGCGGACCGCCAGCTGCCAGGCGACCGGGCCGCCGTGCAGCCGGGCGACCACGGACTCGATCAGCCAGGGCAGCAGTGCGGCGACGCCGACCAGGATCAGCACCGCTCCGCCGGCGACCTGGTACTCGTTGAAGGACTGCCGATTGCCCGCGCCGCTGAACAGCGGGGCCAGCAGTGCGACACCGGCCACCGGCAGCAGCAGCCGCCACCAGACCCGCCGGCGCGGCGCCTGGGCCTGCCGGAACACCCCGAGCGGTTCCACCACGACGCTGCGCATGGCGAGCAGGGTGACGGCGACGGCGGCGGCCGGGACGGCCAGCACGGTGCTCGCGGCCAGCAGCGCGCCCGGCTGGAGGTCGGCGGGGAACACGCTGATGTCGAAGAGCACGACCCCGCGCGCCAGCTCGCGCCCGGCCAGGAAGAGCACGGCGCCGATCACCACGCCGACCAGTGCCCCGAAGGCGGCCTCCCCGGCGGCGATCCGGCGGATCATCCGGGTGTCCGCGCCGACCAGCCGCAGGGCGGCCAGCCGGCGGTCGCGGCGCTCGCCGCCGAACCGTACGGCCGCCGCCACGAACACGGCGACCGGCAGCAGCAGGACGACGAAGCCGATGATCACCAGCAGGATCAGCATCGGGCTCATCGCGTCGTACTCGATCCGGTCGCCGAATCCGGTGATCCGGCGTCCCACGCCGTTGTCGGGGTCGAGCCGGTCGGTGCCCGCGTAGAAGTAGTACTCGGCCGGACCGACCAGGCCCGAGTCGCCGATGGTGCCGATGATCCGCTGCGGGAGGCGCTCGCGCAGCAGGGTGCTGTCGGAGGCGGCCAGCAGCTCCTTCAGCCTGGGCGAGACGACCATCTCGCCGGGCTTGGGCATGGTGGCGACGCCGGGTGGCAGCGGGGCCCTGGGCCCCTCGGGCTGGAGCAGCCGGCCGCTGATGTCCTGCCGGCGGAACTTGGTGTCGGCCGCGGCGATCAGCAGCGTGTTGTCGGCGGGCTTGCGCGCGATGGCCGACAGGCTGAAGTCGATCCGGGCCTCGCTGCGGTCCTGCCGGGACTGGAGGGCGGCCGGGATGGCGGTCGCCGCCAGCAGCAGTGCGACGCCGAGACCGACCCCGAAGGCGGTCATCGCGGTGCGCAGCCAGCCCTGTCGACCGCCGCTCAGCGCCAGCCGGGCGCCGAGCAGCAGGTCCGCGGACCAGACCCGGAGGGCGCTGCGCCGGGGGACGGGCGCAGGTGCGGTGGCGCTCATCCCATCCGCTCCAGGTTCAGCGCGCGGCCGTCCCGGACGACCACCTCGCGGTCCGAGTAGGCGGCCACCCGGGCCTCGTGCGTCACCAGGACCACGGCCGCGCCGGACTCCTTGGCGGCGGAGGTGAACAGCTGCATCACCCGCTCGCCGTTGAACGAGTCCAGGGCGCCGGTCGGCTCGTCGGCGAAGATCACCCGGGGGCCGGTGACCAGCGAGCGCGCCACCGCGATCCGCTGGCCCTGTCCGCCGGAGACCTCGCCGGGGCGCTTGCCGCCGAGGTCGTCGACCTCCAGCCGGGCCATCCACTCCAGGGCCCGCCGCTCGGCCTCCCGGCGGCGTACGCCGGTGAGCCGCAGCGGCAGGGCGACGTTCTCCAGGCAGCTCAACTCCGGTACCAGCTGGCCGAACTGGAAGACGAAGCCGAACTCGGTGCGGCGCAGGGCGCTGCGTTCGGCGTCGCTCATCTCGGTGAGCAGCCGCCCGTCGTAGGAGACGTGGCCGGAGTCCGGCGCGACGATCCCGGCGAGGCAGTGCAGCATGGTGGACTTGCCGGACCCGGACGGGCCCATCACGGCGACCACTTCGCCGGCCCATACGTGCATCTCGGCGCCGGCCAGGGCGTTGGTGGGCCCGAAGGACTTGTGCAGGTCGACGGCGGACAGCAGCGGCGGGGGTGTCTCCAGGCCGGAGGACTTCTCGGATATCGCGTTCACCGGCGGACCTCCGCAGCGAGTTGGTCGAGCCGCGCGGCGGTGAGCTCCAGCCAGCGCAGATCGGCTTCCAGGTGGAACAGGGCGTGGTCGCAGACCAGTTGGTCGGCGAGGTCGCCGGTGGCCTTGCGGCGGGTGAGTTCGCGCATCAGGCGCAGGTGCTCGGCGCGCTGGACGTCCAGGATCCCGGCGGCCGGGCGCTCGGTGAGCAGGGCGAGCACGACCTTGGTGTAGAGGGTGCTCTGCAGATACGGCTCGGGCTTCTCGGGGCGGCCGAGCCAGTCGGCCATGTCGGTCACCCCGGCGTCGGTGATGGCGTACCGCTTGCGCTCGGGGCCGTCGCCCGGCTCTATGCCGTCGACCTCGACCAGTCCGTTCTTCAGCAGCCGCGAGAGTGTCGCGTACACCTGGCCGTACGCGAGCGGGCGACCCTGGCCGAAGCGATGGTCGTACGCGCGTTTGAGGTCGTAGCCGTGTCTGGGCCCGGTCTCCAGGAGCCCGAGGAATGCCTGTCCGATTGCCATGGAACGAACATACACCACGTGTATACATGCGGTGTATACACCGCGATTGCCACCCGGGGCCGGGGCCAGGGCCGGGGCCGGGGCCGGGGCGCGGGTGGTCGGGGGCGCGGATGCGGCAAGGGGCGCGGGGGGCCCGCGCGGGCGGCCGGGCACCTGGACGGTGGGCCACTCGCGCGGATCCCCGCGCCCCTGACGGAGAAGCGGTCAGGCGACCCGGATGGGTCCGCGGTGGACCTGCGGGGCCTGCTGGCGGGCGGTGGTGGCCGAGACGGTGGCGCGCCACAGGCGGGCGGCCGACCAGACCGAGGCGGCCAGCAGCAGCCCGTTGCGCACCACGATGACCAGGGTGCCCTTCCAGCCGCCGTGGATCAGCGAGTCGAAGAAGAGCGGGTAGTCGATGGTGGTGACCGAGGTCGCGAGCAGCAGCAGCAGGGCGACCGGCCGCTGGCTGGAGCCCCGGACGGTGAGGCAGACCGCCGCCAGCCCGATCAGCCAGATCAGGTACTGCGGGCTGATCACCCGGCTGGTCACGGTGAACAGCAGCACGGCCGTGAGTGCCGCGTCGTACGGGGTCGCGGCGTTCCAGCGGCGGGCCCGGAAGCGCCAGAGCAGCAGCCAGCCGAAGGCCAGCGCGGTGAGCAGCAGCGAGGCGCGGGCGATGGTGTGGACGTATGGGCCGAGGAACTCCAGCGAGCCGTAGTGCTGGTCGACGTCGCCGGGCCAGCCGAGTTCGCGGGCCACCTGGAGGGCACTGCCGCCCAGTGACTCGATCTCCACGCCGCGCCCCTGCTGGGCGGTGAGGAAGTCGAAGGCGCCGCGGAAGAGGGTGGCCATCACCAGCAGCAGTGCGGCGGCCGAGGCGCACGTCGCCAGCCAGGCCTGCCTGGTGCCGCGTCCGCGCGGTGCGCCGAGCACGACCAGCGCGGGCCAGACCTTGACCATGGCGGCGATCCCGGCGAGCGCCCCGCCCATCCGGGGACGGGACGGGAGCAGCAGCAGCGCGGCCATCGCCAGGGCGGTGACCGGCAGGTCGTACCGGCCGTAGGGCAGACCGAGCATCAGCGGGAGCGCCATGGCCCACATCCACGCGCCGGCGGTCGAACGGCCCCGGTGCACACCGCCGTTGCGGCGCAGCGAGACCCGGATTAGGGCGGCCTGGGTGATCGCGTCGGTGAGCAGCATCAGCAGCGCGAAGGCCTGGAGGTACGTCAGGAAGGGCAGCAGGCCGGGGGCGAGCATCGCGAGGGCGGCGCCGGGCGGGTACTGCCAGGTGACGTCGCCGACCGGGAAGGTGCCGCCCTGGAGGATCTGGAACCAGCCGTGGTAGGTCCGGTGGACCTCGATGGCCTGCTCGGCCTTGCCGGACTTGAGCATCCCGATCATGATCATGCGGCTGGCGACCCAGTAGCCGGCCAGGGCGAGTGCCTCCCTCGGCCAGGTGGCCGGTCTGGTCCAGCGGAACGGACCAGCCTGGGGCATGCCCCACTGGGTGACCGGTGTCGGGGCCTGAGCCACCATCGCCTCCACGAGAAGGTGCCGTGTGATCTATCTCATATCAGACAAATCAGGTCGGATGATCACCGTTCGGTTGCGTGTCACCGACCGTCAGCACAACGCGCCACGCCGCTCCAAGGACACGCCCGCACCCCCTCCGGGCGGGGTACCTGCCAGAATGCAGGGCGAACCGCAGAGCGCACACGGGCTGTGAAGCGCCCATCGCGGAACGCTCAACCCCGAACCAGGAGAAGGTGGCCGGCTTCGTGACCATGCCAGTCGAACGCAAGATCGCCGAAGAACTGGGCGTCCGCGAAGGGCAGGTGAAGGCGGCCGTCGACCTGCTCGACGGCGGAGCCACCGTCCCCTTCGTCGCCCGCTACCGCAAGGAGGCCACCGGTTCGCTGGACGACACCCAGCTGCGCACCCTGGAGGAGCGGCTGCGCTACCTGCGCGAGTTGGAGGAGCGCCGGAGCGCCGTGCTGGAGTCCATCGACTCCCAGGGCAAGCTGGACGACACCCTGCGGGCCCGGATCCTCGCCGCCGACTCCAAGGCGCGGCTGGAGGACATCTACCTCCCGTACAAGCCCAAGCGGCGGACCAAGGCGCAGATCGCCCGCGAGGCCGGTCTCGAACCGCTCGCCGACGCCCTGCTCGCCGACCCCTCCCAGGACCCTTCGGCGCTGGCCGCAGGCTACTTGAACGAGTCGGTCGCCGATCCGGCCGCCGCCCTGGAGGGTGCCCGCGCCGTCCTGGTGGAGCGCTTCGGCGAGGACGCCGACCTGGTCGGCGGCCTGCGCGAACGGATGTGGACCCGAGGCCGGCTGGTCGCCACCGTCCGCGAGGGCAAGGAGCAGGACGGCGCCAAGTTCGCCGACTACTTCGACTTCGCGGAGCCCTACACCAAGCTCCCCTCGCACCGCATCCTGGCCATGCTGCGCGGCGAGAAGGAGGAGGTCCTCGACCTCGAACTCTCGCCCCTGGACGGCTCCGAGAGCACCGACCTGCCCGGCGAGAGCGACTACGAGCAGCGGATCGCCGCCCGCTTCGGCATCGCCGACCGGGGCCGCCCCGCCGACAAGTGGCTCACCGACACCGTCCGCTGGGCCTGGCGCACCCGCATCCTGGTCCGGCTCGGCATCGACCTGCGCACCCGGCTGCGCCAGGAGGCCGAGGACGAGGCCGTCCGCGTCTTCGCCGCCAACCTGCGCGACCTGCTGCTCGCCGCCCCCGCCGGAACCCGCGCCACCATGGGCCTGGACCCCGGCTTCCGGACCGGGGTGAAGGTCGCGGTGGTGGACGCCACCGGCAAGGTCGTCGCCCACAGCACCATCTACCCCCACCAGCCCGCCAACAAGTGGGACGCAGCCCTGGCCACCCTCGCCGAGCTGGCCCGCAAGCACGAGGTGGACCTGGTCGCGATCGGCAACGGCACCGCCTCCCGCGAGACCGACAAGCTCGCCGATGACCTGATCAAGCGTCACCCCGAGCTGAAGCTCACCAAGGCGATGGTCTCCGAGGCCGGCGCCTCGGTGTACTCCGCCTCCGCGTTCGCCTCCCAGGAGCTGCCCGATCTCGACGTCTCCATCCGGGGCGCGGTCTCCATCGCGCGCAGGCTCCAGGACCCGCTGGCCGAACTGGTCAAGATCGACCCCAAGTCGATCGGTGTCGGCCAGTACCAGCACGACCTGAGCGAGGTGAAGCTCTCCCGCTCGCTGGACGCGGTGGTCGAGGACTGCGTCAACGCGGTCGGCGTGGACGTCAACACCGCCTCCGCACCGCTGCTCACCCGGGTCTCGGGCGTCACCGGCACGCTCGCCGACAACATCGTCGCCCACCGCGACGCCAACGGCCCCTTCCGCACCCGCAGGGCGCTCAAGGACGTGGCCAGGCTCGGGCCGAAGGCGTTCGAGCAGTGCGCGGGCTTCCTGCGCATCCCCGACGGCGACGACCCGCTGGACGCCTCCAGCGTGCACCCTGAGGCCTACCCCGTGGTCCGCCGCATCCTGGCCGGCACCGGCGGCGAACTGCGCGCGCTGATCGGCAACAGCGCTGCGCTGCGGGCCCTGCGCCCCGCCGACTTCGCCGACGACACCTTCGGCGTGCCGACCGTCACCGACATCCTGGCCGAACTCGACAAGCCCGGACGCGACCCGCGCCCGGCCTTCCGCACCGCCGTCTTCAAGGAGGGCGTCGACAAGATCGGCGACCTGGAGGTCGGCATGGTGCTGGAGGGCGTGGTCACCAACGTCGCCGCGTTCGGTGCGTTCGTGGACGTGGGCGTGCACCAGGACGGCCTGGTCCACGTCTCGGCGCTGTCCAGGACCTTCGTCAAGGACCCGCGCGAGGTGGTCAAGCCCGGGGACATCGTCCGGGTCCGGGTCACCTCGGTGGACGTCGCGCGCAAGCGGATCGGGCTGACGCTCCGGCTGGACGACGAGGTCGCTCCGGGCTCCGGCTCCGGTGGCGGCTCCGGCTCCGGCGGTGAGGGGCGCCGGGAGCGGGGCCCGCGTCCGCCGCGCCAGGACCGGCGCGGTGACGGAGACCGCCGTGGTGACGGGGACCGCCGCGGCGGCGACCGGCGCGGCGGGGCACCGGCCCAGGTCACCAACAGCGCGATGGCCGACGCCCTCCGCCGGGCCGGTCTGGCGGGTGGGGACTCGGGCAGGCGCTGAGCCCTCTCCGGTGGTCCGGTGACGCCCGGTCAGGCGGCACCGGACCACCGCTGCCTGTCGGCTGTCGGCTGTCGGCTGTCGGGGCGGCCGGGGCTGCCGGGTGCTGCCGGAGGGGCGCGGGAATCCTCCTCCGGTCTCTCCCGCCGCTGCCGGCCGGCCGGCTGGGGCGCGGCCGCGCCGTGTACGAGCGGCAGGTCGCGCGCGGGAACGCTCCGGTGCTGATCACCTCCGGGGGCCAGAGGCCCGACGAGGCGCTGCCCGAGTCGCACGCGATGGCCGACCGCCTGACGGAGCGTGGGTTCCCGAGGACCGGAGAGTCCGGGAGGGCCGCTCCCGTACCACCGGGGAGAACCTGACGTACAGCAGGGCCGGCACGGAACAGTCCGGGCCCGACTGCCGGTGCGTGATCGCCACCGACAACTTCGACGCCGTCCGGGCCGCCCTGCTCGCCCGCAGCACCGGGGTCAACGGCCGTGCCGTGGGCTCGCACGCCGGCGCGTACCACTGGCCCAGCGCGACGATCCGCGAGTTCGCCGCCGTCTTCCTCACCTACGAGGCGGTCGACCTCGGGGTCTGCCTGGTGATCGGGCCGGGCGGTCCGGCCGCCTGACGGCGGGTCCGACCCCGGGCCCGGACCGGCCGGGGTGCGGCGGCTTCGGCACGCGTGACACCCGACCGGTCGACTGCCCTGCCCGGGAAGTCAGTTGGCCGGCGAGCGGGACTCGACGGCGAGGTCGACGAGCTCGCCCCACCAGGCCTCGCGGCCCTGGGTGAGCAGACGACGGGCCTCCTCGGGCGCCACGGCCCGGACCTCGACGACCTGTTCGCCGTCGTCCGGGTTGGTCGGGGCGGAGTCCACCGTGACCTCGGCCCAGCCCCAGAGCCAGGCCTTCTCCGGGTGCGGCTGCCACGGGCGGTACGGCACCGGGCTGTCCGTCACGCAGCGGTGCGCGCCGATCCAGACCGGCGGCCCGGTCAGCCGGGCGCCCGCCTCCTCGCGCAACTCCCGTACCAGGCACGACTCGATGCTCTCCGCCTCTTCCCGGGTGCCGCCCGGCAGGAACCAGTGGCCGCGGGTGTCGCGGCAGAGCACCACCCGGCCCTCCGAGAACCCGATCAGGTGGATGTTGGTGATCAGTGCGTCCGGCGGCAGCTCCGCCGAGAACTGGGCGTCGATGCCGCCCCAGGCCCAGCGCTGCGGTGCGTGCAGACCGGGGAATCGCGCCGCCAGGTCCGCCAGTTCTGCTGCTCTGTCAGTTGTGTCCGTCATTCAAAGATCGTAGTCCCAGCGGGCGGTGAGTGCTGCCGTTCGGTGGCGCTGGGTGATCCGGCGATCGCCGAGCGGCAGAGTGCGGGGGCGGGGACGGAGGAGGCGGTGGGGACGACGGCCGGGACGGAGGGGGGACGGCGGGAACGGCTGGGGACGGGAAACGCTGCTGCGGCGCGGCCGGCCGCCGTACGGACCGAGGTGTCACGGACTGACGGCGAGGACCAGGTAGGCGGCCAGGACGGCGAGGTGGACGGCGCCCTGGAGCGGGGTGGCGCGGCCGGGGACGACGGTCAGGGTGCCGACGGCGATGGTGAGGGTGAGCAGCACCATGTGGGTCGCGCCGAGCCCGAGGACCAGCGGGCCGCTCAGCCAGCCGGAGGCGATGGCGACGGCCGGGATGGTGAGGCCGATGCTGGCGAGGGCGGAGCCGAGCGCGAGGTTGAGACTGATCTGTACCCGATTGCGGAGGGTGGCGCGGACGGCGGCGATCGTCTCCGGCAGCAGGACCAGCAGTGCGATGACCGCGCCCACCACGGAGGAGGGCAGTCCCGCCGAGGCCACGACGGACTCGATGGTCGGCGACACCCCCTTGGCGAGGCCCACCACCGAGACCAGGGCGACGGCGAGCATCGCGAGACTGGTGAACGCCTGGCGGGAGGTGGGTGGTTCGGCGTGGCCGTCGGCGTCCAGGACCTGGCCCGAACTGGTCACCGGCAGGAAGTAGTCGCGGTGGCGGACGGTCAGGGTGGTCACGAACAGCAGGTAGATGACGATCGAGGCGGTCGCGGCGAAGACCAGCTGGGTGGTGGAGAACTGCGGCCCCGGGGTGCTGGTGGTGAAGGTCGGCAGGACCAGGCTGAGGGTGGCCAGGGTCGCGATGGTGCCGAGGGCCGCGCCGGTCCCCTCGGCGTTGAAGACCACGGTGCGGTGCCGCAGCGCGCCGACCAGGATGCAGAGCCCGAGGATGCCGTTGCAGGTGATCATGACGGCGGCGAAGACGGTGTCCCGGGCGAGTGTGGCGTTCTTGGCGCCGGAGTCCGCCATCAGGGTCACGATCAGTGCCACCTCGATGATCGTGACCGCCACCGCCAGGACCAGTGACCCGAGGGGCTCGCCGACCCGGTGGGCGATCACCTCGGCGTGGTGGACGGCGGCCAGGACCGCGCCGGCCAGGAAACAGGACACCAGGACGACCAGCGGTCCGGGCAGTGAACGCCCCCAGGCGAGCGCCAGCAGCACGAAGGCCAGCACCGGCACGGTGACGGTCCACCGCAGGGCTTGCGCACGGAGCCGAATGATCATGCGGGTCGGGCCTCCCGGATCGCTGGGTTCGTGGTCGGGCCAGCAGATCACGGGCGGGCGGAGCGGGGGAGGTGGGCGCGCGCGGGTGTACTGCGTTCGGCGACCTGCGGGTTCGGTGGTCATCGGGTCGGTGCTCCCGGGGCCGGCACGCCCGGGGTGCGGGGGCCTTCGGGCCGGTGGCCCGCCGGGCCAGGATCACCAGGCGGCCTCCCGGTAGTCCTTGAGGAACACCCCGGCCAGTGGCGCGCCGGCCTCGCCGCGCACGATCGGGTCGTAGACGCGGGCCGCGCCGTCCACGATGTCGAGCGGGGTGCGGAAGCCGCGGTCGGCGATCCGGGACTTCTTCGGGGCCGGGTTCTCGTCGGTGATCCAGCCGGTGTCCACGGCGCACATGTGGACGCCCTGCTCGGCCAGTTCGGCGGCGCTGGTGCGGGTGAGCATGTTGAGCGCGGCCTTGGCCATGTTGGTGTGCGGATGCCCGGCGGTCTTGTTGCGGACGGCGAAGCGGCCCTCGACGGCGGTCACGTTGACGATGTACCGCCGGGGCTGCGGCGACGCCAGCAGGAGTGGCAGCAGCCGGTCGCAGAGCAGTGCCGGGGCAACCGAGTTGACCAGCTGGGTCTCCAACAGCTCGGCCGGGTCCAGCTCGCCCAGCCGGGCGGACCAGGAGTTCGCGGGCGCGGTGTCCGGCAGCAGTCCGGCCTCGTCGGTGGTCGGGGCCACCGCGCTCGCGGGGGCGACGGGTGCCGGCTCGCTCGCGGGCGCGGTGGGCCAGGCGGCGGTCAGGGCCGCCGCCGGACGGAAGCCTGGGGCGTGCAGGACGCCCGTACCGGACGGGAGCCGGTCGGCGCGGTGCTGCTCGCCGGACATCAGCAGGGCGTACGCCTCGGGTGGTCGGCGCACGGTCTGGGCGGCGTTGTTGACCAGGATGTCGAGCGGTCGGCCGTCGGCGCGCAGCCGGTCGCAGAGGCCGATGACCTGGCGCGGGTCGCGCAGGTCGATGCCGGCCACGGTGAGCCGGGACAGCCACTCCGCGCTGCCGGGAGCAGCCTGGAACCGGCGTACGGTGTCCTGCGGGAAGCGGCTGGTGACGATCAGTTCGGCGCCGTCCCCGAGCATCATCAGGGCCAGCTGGAAGCCGATCTTCACCCGCCCGCCGGTGAGCAGCGCGCGGCGGCCCCGCAGGTCGGTGGAGAGGCTGCGACGGGCGGCGTTGTCGGTCGCGCAGCCGGGGCAGAGCAGGTGGTAGAAGGTGTCGACCTGACGGTAGGTCGACTTGCAGACGTAGCAGCGGCGGGAGCGGCGCAGCTCGCCGAGCGGGGCGGCGGCGTCCACCGGGCCGGGCAGGGCGAGCGGGGCGTCCTCGCGGCGGTCCGCCGCTCCGGTGGCGGTCGCGCGCAGCAGGGCGGCGTCGGCTGCGGCGTTGTCCTCGCGCTTGGCCCGCCGCCGTCCGCGACGGCCGTCGCGGACGAAGACCTCGGCCAGCTTCTCGGCGCGCAGCCGGGTCGGGTGGTCGACCGGGAGCCGGCGCAGCCGGGCGACCGTCCGCTCGTACGCGGCCAGTTCGTGGTCCGGTACGGCGTTCTGTTGTGCCTGCTGCACCTGCTCGCCCCCGCTGTGTCGTCGGCCCCGGCCGGATGCGGACCGGTCGGATGCGGACCGGTCGGATGCGGACCGGTCGGATGCGGACCGGCGGGATCGGCCGGGCGCGGGCAGGACCACTGCCGCTGCACGCGGGGTTCTGTCGAAGCGCCACCCGGGGCCGGATTCGAACCGGCGTGATCCACGATGCAGTCGTGGCGCGTCTGCCTCTGCGCTACGCCGGGTGGCGTGATCGACATGCTGCCGATGCCGCGGTGTGAGCGCGGTGCCGGGGCGGCCTGGGCGTCCGGCAGGTGCCGGCGGGGCGGGGACGGGTGTGCCGGGGGAGGTTCGGCGGTGCTAGCTTCGCGAGCGGTTTTGCGGAGTCGAACGAATGAACGAGGTGCGTGCGGTGGAGTGGGGAGCGATAGCCGGGATCGCGGTGGTGGCGCTGGGGATGGTGCTCACGCCGGGACCGAACATGATCTACCTGGTGTCGCGGTCGGTGACCCAGGGCCGCCGGGCCGGGATGATCTCGCTGGCCGGAGTCGGACTCGGCTTCCTGGTCTACCTGGCCGCGGCGACGGCCGGGATCGCGGCGGTGTTCGCGCTGGTTCCCGAGATCTACCTCGCGCTCAAGCTGGTCGGCGCCGGCTACCTGCTCTGGCTGGCCTGGAAGGCCGTCCGTCCCGGCGGCAACTCGGCGTTCGCGCCGCGCGAGCTCGACGCCGACCCGCCGGGCAAGCTCTTCCTGATGGGTCTGGTCACCTGTCTGCTCAACCCCAAGCTGGCGATCCTGTACGTCTCGCTGCTGCCGCAGTTCGTGAACCCGCAGCACGGGCATGTCGCGCTGCAGAGCGCACTGTTGGGGCTCACCCAGATCGCGGTCGGACTGGCCGGGAACGCCTTCTTCGTCCTGACGGCGGGCTCGGTCTCCGCGTTCTTCACCCGCCGCCCGCTCTGGCAGCGGATCCACCGCTACGCCACCGGCACCGCACTGGCCGGGTTCGCCCTGAAGATCGCAGCCGACCGGTCGCGGGCGGCGCTTGCCGCATCCTGACGGATCGTCGGCACCGGTCGCCGGGTGCCGCCCACGGGCCCGTGGCCCCTGGACGGCACCCGGCGAGCGGTGCCCGGCCGCTGCCGGCGGGCGGACGTCAGCCGGTGTACTGGGCGAAGATCTGCGAGAACTCGTACGGCGACTGCGGGATGTTGGTGCACTTGAAGAGCGCGCCGGTGCAGGCGGCCGCGTCCCGGGTCATCTCCCAGAAGCCCAGTACACCGAGGCGGTGCTGCTGGGCGAACGACACCAGCTGGCGGGCGGCGGCCTGGTCGTAGACGCCGTGGTCGTCGTTCTCGCCGAGCATCGGGGTGACCCCGGTCATCGCCCAGAGCTGGGCGTCCGTCTTGGCCGGGTACAGCGTCTTCAGCTGGTCGTGGGTGGACTGCGCGGCCTGGACGGCGTCGGCGCCGTAGTCGGTGCTCGGTCGGTTGTAGTCCATCGCCATCACGTTCACCAGGTCGAGGCCGACCCCGGCGTCGCGGGCGGACTTGACCACGGCGACCCCGTCGGCGGTCAGGCCCTCCGGCAGGACGGGCAGGGTGAGCGAGACCTTCAGGCCGGGGTGGGCCTGCTGGAGCCTGGTCAGCGCGGCCGAACGGCGGTCGTTGGCGGCCGTGTCGACCACGGCGGTGCCCTCGATGTCGAAGTCCACGTACCTGAGGTCGTAGGCGTTCACCACGGCGTCGTACTCGGCGAAGAGCGAGTCCACCGTCGAGCAGGCCTGGGCGAGTTCGGTGCCGGAGGCGCCGCCGAAGGAGACCTTGACGTCGCCGCCCGCCGCACGGACGGCGTCGATCTGGTCCTTGCCCCAACCGCTGCGCGGGTCGTAGGCGTTGAACCAGGATGCCTTGCAGCCGCTGGGCGCGGTGATGAACGCCATGGTGAAGGACTTGAGGTTGCCGTTGGCCGCCATGTCCTTGAGCGAGGGGGTCGGCCAGGCGCCCATGTCCACGTAGGGGGCCACCGGGAGGGCGACGTCCGGCGGCGGGGTCCGGGTCTGGCTCGAACTCGGGGACGGGGACGGGGCCGGGGAGCCGCTGCCGGGCGGCGGGGTGGTGGGCGGCGGGGCGCCGGGGCCGCCGAGCACCAGGTCGTCGGCGAGGTAGGCGCCCTGGCCGTACCAGCCGTGCAGGTAGACGGTGACGCTGGTGGTGCCGGGACCGGTGGTGAAGCTGGTGCTCAGCTGCTGCCAGGAGTTGCCGCCGGGCGTCCAGACGGCCGGGTCGGTGACACCGGAACCGGTCGCGCCGAGGTAGACGTACTGGCCCTGGACCCAGGCGCTCAGCGAGTACTTGGTGTTCGGCTGGACGCTGACGCTCTGGCTGCACCGGGCGGTGTCGCCGCTGCTCGCGACCCCCTGCAGAGCGTACGAGCCGCTGTGCACAGGCGAGTTGATTACGCCTCCGGTACCGCCGGAACAGCTCCACGGGCCGAGCGAACCGCTCTCGAAGCCGGGGTTGGCGAGCAGATTCCCGTCCGCCGCACTGGCGTTGACGGCCACCGTGGTCAGCGCACCGGCCGCGAGCGCGGCGGCGCAGCCGATCGGGAGGAGCTTCGCGACCCGCCCGGTGCGCCGGTGGGGCGTCGCGGACTGGCGGTTGAGGGCGCGTGGCATGCGGGGCTGCCTTTCGGACGTGCCGAGGACGCCGGGCGCGGGGTGGTGGGGGAGCGGCCGGCGGCTGGCTGTGGGGTGGTCCTGAGGAACGGCGGGTGGGGCCCGCCCTGCCCTTCAAAATGGACTAGACCAACTGTGCGCGTCAAGCACCGCCGTCAGGTTTTGAACCGCTCTTAAGGTCGACGGGGCCACCGGATAGCCTTCGCGGGGAATCGGTCGTCGATGTCCTCGGGGCCCGTCTCCGGGGCCTGTTTCCGGGGCCTGTCCCTATGGAGTGGAGCAGCTTTGACAGTCTTTCTCATGAACGCCGACGCCGAGATGACGGAGTTCTTCTCGGCCATCGCCCAGGTGATGCGGGACCGGTTCGGCATCACCTGGGCCGAGGCGGTCGCCCGGCTCAACCAGGCCTGGGGTCACCTGGAGTTCGCTCCTTACCCGGACCTCGTGTGCCACGAGGACGAGGAGTTCTGGGCCCACGTCCTCTACTTCGAGGAGAGGGTCCCGTATTGGGACGAGGGCGCGGACCGCGATCGGTGGCAGATCGCCCCGCCGCCTCCGGCCGGCTCGGACTGCTGGACCCTGCCGGACGACGCCTGACCGGGCGGCGGGGCCCGGGGCCGCCCGCGCGGATCCCGCCGGGCACGCGACGGCGCGCGCCGGACCGGCGGGGCCCGTGCGGGCGGCCGCGACCCTAACGGGCGGTGGCCGCGCGCAGGACGGCTGCTGCCAGGCGCACGTTCTCGGCGGAGCCGCCGGCGGGCGGGAAGGCGAAGCGGCGGCGGATGTAGCCGTACGCGACGCCGCTGCGCGGATCGGCGAAGGACTGGGAGCCCGTGGCGCCGGCGTGCCCGAAGGCGTCCGGACCCAGGAACGGGTACGGGACGCTCTGCCGCTCGAAGCCGAGGCCGAAGTGGTCCTGCGCGTTCACCACCAGGTCGGGGCCCGGGGTGTGCAGCCGGGTGAACTCGGCGATGGTGGCCGGAGTCAGCAGCGGTCCCCGGCCGTCCAGCCCGCTGATCACCGCCGCGTACATCCGCGCCGCGCCGCGCGCGTTGCCCACGCCGCCCGCCGAGGCCTGGCCGAGGGCCCGTACCGAGCGGGTGTTGGCGAACGCCGTCAGATCGGTGGGCGGGGTCGCGTTGAGGTTGAAGGCCACCGCCGTGAGGCTGTCGGGGCCCGGCGCGTTCGCCAGGAACTCGGCCAGCTCCGCCGGTGCGGGCTGCGCCGGCTGCACCTCCAGGTAACGGGGTTCGAGCTCCTCGGGCAGGCCGAGGTGGAGGTCCAGCCCGTACGGGGCCCTGATCCGCTCCTCGAACAGCTCCTGGACCGACCGGCCGGTGGCCCGGCGGACCACCTCGCCGGTGAGGGCGCCGATCACCAGGCCGTGGTACCCGTAGGCCGTGCCCGGCTCCCAGTACGGCTTCCGGGCCGCCAGCCGTTCGGCTATCAGCCGGTCGTCGGCGAGCTCCTCCGGCGTGAACCCGCCGTCCACGCCGATCAGCCCGGCACGGTGGGAGATCAGCTCCCGCAGGGTCACCCGGCCCTTGCCCTCGGCGGCGAACTCCGGCCAGTAGGCGGCGACTTCGCGGTCGAGGTCGAGGACGCCGTCCTGTACCAGCAGGGCGACGACCAGGTGGGCCGCGCCCTTGGTGACGGAGAAGACGCCGGTCAGCGCGTCCCCCGTGGTGATGCCGTCCTCCGCCCACAGATCGACCACCTGCCGCCCGTGCAGGTACGCCGCGAGCTGGGCCCCCGGCTGGTGGGGCTCCGCGGCGAGCACGGCGGCGAACTCCTCCCGTACCTCCTCGAAGCCCGCTGCCACTGTGCCCTGAACGCCGGCCTGGTTCGACACTTGTCCTCCCCGATGTCTGTTCGATCTCCGTCAGGGCCCAACGAGCTGACCCCCCGTCGGCATTCCTGCCGGTGGAGTTTCCGTCGTCCCGGCCGTCCACCCGCTCCGTTGTCGGTGCCGCCTGCCACGATGGGCGGCACGTGCGGAGAGAAGGGGCAGGAGGCTGTTCGTGGGTGCTTGGGAGATCGGTCCGTTCGACAACGACGCGGCGGCGGACTTGGCCGGCGCGCTGGATCGCGCGTCGGACGGTTCGCGGGAGGGCCGGGCCGGGGGCGGGGGTGTGAGCCTGGCGCGCGGTGTGCTCGCGGCCGCGGCCGACACCGCCGCCTACCTGGAGCGGGACGAGGGGGCGGAGGCGGTCGCGGCGGCGGCGCTGATAGCCGCGCAGTGCCCCGGCGGCGCACCGGTCGACTCCGCCTACGGGCCGAAGCGGCCGCTGCCCGTGTTCACCGCCGAGCTCCGGCCGCTCGCCGTCCGGGCCCTGGACCGGGTCCTGGCGGAGCGGTCCGAGCTGGCCGAGCTCTGGGACGAGGCGGGCGCGGGGCAGCAGTGGCGCGCGGGTGTCCGACGGCTGCGCGCGGTGCTGGCGGCGGCCGGGTAGCGGCTGCGGGCGTGGGCGCTTGACTTGGAGTGCGCTCCGGGCGGCAGGGTGGAGCCGGGCGTCCGGAACGGGCCGGAGCGTCCGGAACGGGCTGGAGGAGAGAAGATGCGCAACACGACACTGGGCAGCACCGGACCCGAGGTCGGCGTGGTCGGGCTCGGCTGCATGGGGATGACCTGGGCGTACGACCCCGCCGGGCGCAACGACGAGGTGTCGGTGGAGGTGCTGCGGGCGGCACTGGACCTCGGGGTCACGCTGATCGACACCTCGGACATCTACGGCCCCTACACCAACGAGGAGTTGGTCGGCCGCGCACTGGCCGGTCCGTACCGGGAGCGGGCGGTGCTGGCCACCAAGGTCGGTCTGGTGCCCGGCACGGGCGAGACCCGGACGGCCAACGACGGGCGCCCCGAGCACGTGCGGAAGGCGATCGACGAGAGCCTGCGCCGCCTCGGCACCGACCACGTCGACCTGTACCAGCTGCACCGGGTGGACCCGGCGGTGCCGATCGAGGAGACCTGGGGCGCGCTGGCCGAGACGGTCGCGGCGGGCAAGGCCCGGCAGATCGGCCTGTCCGAGGTGACGGTCGAGCAGATCGAGCGGGCGCAGGCGGTGCACCCGGTGGCCTCCGTCCAGAACGAGTTCTCGCTCTGGACCAGGGACTCGCTCGCCGAGGTGCTCCCGTACACCGAGGAGCAGGGGATCGCCTTCCTGCCCTTCTCGCCGCTCGGCCGGGGTTTCCTGACCGGCCGGATCACCTCCGCGAGCGACCTGGCGGCCGACGACTGGCGCTCCACCCTGCCGCGTTTCCAGGCCGAGGCGGTGCAGGCCAATCTGGCGCTGGTGGAGCAGGTCAGGAAGATCGCCGCCAGGACCGGAGCCACCCCGGCGCAGGTGGCTCTCGCCTGGCTGCTGGCGCAGGGGCGGTACGTGATCCCGATCCCGGGCACCAAGACGCCCGCGTACCTGGCGGACAACGCCGGCGCGGCGGACGTCGAGCTCAGCCCCGCGGACCTCGCCGAGCTGGACGCACTGCCCGCGCCGGTCGGCGGCAGGTACTGAACCCGGCCGGGCGCCGGCGGTGGGTGCGGGAAGCTGCACGGCAAGTCCGGTGCGGATCCGGGCAGTTCCCCGCACCCCGGGAGCTTCACCCGGCGGGCGCCGGGCCCGGGCGGCGGTTCAGGTGCCGGGTCCGTCGGTGATCCAGATCAGCCTGCGGCCGGTCTCGGCCGGTGTGACGGGCTCGAAGTCCACCACCCGGTCGAGCCGGTAGCCGAGCTTGCGCGGAACGGCGGCGCTGGCCAGGTTGCCCTCGTCGCAGTGGATCTCCACCCGCCCGATGCCCGGCAGGGCGAGCGCGGCCCCGGTCAGCGCCCCGGCGGCGGCGGTCGCCAGGCCGCGGCCCGCGTGGTCGACGGCGACCCAGTAGCCGATCTCCAGTGCGCCCGCGCCGATCCGTCCGTGCAGGCCGAAGGCGCCGACCACGCTGCCCGGCAGGGAGTCCGGGCCGAGGACGTACATGAAGTCGGTGCCCGCGTCCCAGGCGTCCACCCCGGCCCGGACCATCTCCCGGGTGTGGTCCAGGGTCGGCTTCGACCTGGCCCACTCCATCCACGGCCGCAGGTGTTCGAGGCTGGCGGTCACCGCGGCGTTCAGCCCGGGGGCGTCGCCCGCCGCACGGCGGCGCAGCGAGAACCCGCCCGGCAGCGGAATCAGCTCGGGCGGGCGTCCCTCGGTGACGGCGAAGAGCTCGTCGGTGCTTTGACTCATGACCGGATTATTGCCCCCCGGCACCGCCCTGAACAGGTGTTTTCCGGTGACACGTCAGCCGGGCCGACTCCGCTGCCGAGGTTTCGGAGCCGGGCGGGCACCAGCGCCGGACCGGCGTGCGAGCCGGGCGGGTCCGGCGCGTGACCGGGCCGGCCGGGTCAGAGCCGGACCAGGACCTGGTCGAGGTCCTTGCGGCGCAGGTCCGGCACCCGGGCGTGGTCCGCCGGGTAGCCGACCGGAATGACGTACGCGGCGCGTTCCTCGCCCGGCCGCTCGCACACCTCGTTGAGGAAGCGCATCGGGCTGGGCGTGTGGGTGAGGGTGGCCAGCCCCGCCTGGTGCAGGGTCGCGAGCAGCAGGCCGACGGCGATGCCGACCGACTCCTTGGTGTAGTAGGGCCGCGGCGACCCTGGCCCCTTGTGCACCTCGAAGACCACGATCACGGCGGGGGCGTCCTCGAGGAACGGCTTCTGCCAGTCCGTCCCGATCGGCCGGAGCGCCTCGAGCCACTCCGGTGAGGCGCGGTGCGCGTAGAACTCGCGCTCCTCCGCCTCGGCGGCCTCGCGCAGCCTCCGCTTGCGCTCCGGGTCGGTGATCACCACGAACCGCCAGGGCTGGACGTGCGCGCCGCTGGGCGCGGTCGAGGCGGTGCGGACCGCCCACTCGATCACCTCGTCGGGGATCGGGCGGGTGGAGTAGTCGCGGACGGTCCGGCGCTGCGACATCACGTCGTAGAAGGCCCTGCTGCGGTCCGCCGCCTCCTGGGCGGGGACCGTCATGGGGCGGAGCGGGACAGTCGGGTAGGCGGCCGCTGCCGATGCACTGTCAACCATGGTGCACAGCACAGCACATGGCCACGCCGGGCGGAAGGGCGACTGCGCCGGGGGCGGGGAGCCGCGCGGGGACCGGGCGCCCCGGCGGCGGGCGGTCACGCGGATCCCCGCCCCCGGGAGCCGTGCCCGGGCCGGGGGCGCGGGTCAGCGCTCGTGCAGCCGGCCGTCGGCGACCTCGAGGCGGCGGTTGACCGTGACCGCCTCCAGCATCCGCCGGTCGTGGGTCACCAGCAGCAGCGTTCCGGTGTAGGAGGCGAGCGCGGACTCCAACTGCTCGATGGCGGGCAGGTCCAGGTGGTTGGTGGGCTCGTCCAGCACCAGCAGGTTGACCCCGCGGGCCTGGAGCAAGGCGAGCGCCGCCCTGGTCCGCTCGCCGGGGGAGAGGGTGTCGGCCGGGCGCAGCACGTGGGCCGCCTTCAGCCCGAACTTGGCCAGCAGGGTGCGGACCTCCTCCGGTGAGAGCTCGGGGACCGCGGTGGCGAACGCCTCGGCCAGCGGTTCGCCGCCCAGGAACAGGCCGCGCGCCTGGTCGACCTCGCCGACCACCACGCCCGAGCCCAGCACCGCGCTGCCGCCGTCCAGTTCGAGCCGTCCGAGCAGCGCGGCGAGCAGGGTGGACTTGCCCGCGCCGTTGGCACCGGTGATGGCGACCCGGTCGGCCCAGTCGATCTGCAGGTCCACCGGCCCGAAGGCGAAGTCCCCGCGCTTGACCGAGGCCCCGCGCAGGGTGGCCACCACGGCGCCGGAGCGCGGTGCGGCGGCGATCTCCATCCGCAGCTCCCACTCCTTGCGCGGCTCCTCGACCACGTCGAGGCGCTCGATCATGCGCTGGGTCTGCCGGGCCTTGGACGCCTGCTTCTCGGTCGACTCCTGCCGCATCGCGCGGCCCATCTTGTCGTTGTCGCCGCTCTTGCGGCGGGCGTTGCGGACGCCGTGCTCCATCCAGCCGCGCTGCATCCGGGCCCGCGCCTCCAGCCCCGCCTTGGTGTCCGCGTACTCGTCGTACTGCTCGCGGGCGTGCCGGCGGGCCACCGTCCGCTCCTCCAGGTACGCCTCGTAGCCGCCGCCGTACAGGTTGACCTGCTGCTGGGCGAGGTCCAGCTCCAGCACCCGGGTGACCGTGCGGGCCAGGAACTCACGGTCGTGGCTGATCAGGACGGTGCCCGCACGCAGCCCCTTGACGAAGGACTCCAGGCGCTCCAGGCCGTCCAGGTCCAGGTCGTTGGTGGGCTCGTCCAGCAGGAAGACGTCGTAGCGGGAGAGCAGCAGCGAGGCCAGCCCCGCACGGGCGGCCTGACCGCCGGAGAGCGCGGTCATCGGCAGGTCCAGACCGACCTTCAGCCCGAGCGAGTCGGCGACCTCCTCCGCGCGCTCCTCCAGGTCGGCGCCGCCCAGGTCCAGCCAGCGGTCCAGGCCGGCCGCGTACGCGTCGTCCGCGCCGGGACGGCCCTCGACCAGGCCCTCGGTGGCCTCGTCCAGTGCGGCCTGCGCCGCCGCCACACCCGTGCGGCGGGCCAGGAAGGCACGCACCGACTCGCCCGCGCGGCGCTCCGGTTCCTGCGGCAGGTGGCCGACGTTGGCGGTCGGCGGGTTCAGCCTGACCGTGCCGCTCTCGGGGGCGCTGAGACCGGCCAGCAGGCGCAGCAGGGTGGACTTGCCCGCCCCGTTGACCCCGACCAGGCCGACCACGTCGCCCGGGGCGACGACCAGGTCCAGGCCGGAGAAGAGGGTGCGGTCGCCGTGGCCGGCGGTGAGGTCGTTGACTACGAGAGTGGCGCTCATGATGTCCCCGATCCTATCGGCGGCCGCGGAAAACCCTTTGCGGGTGCCGCGGCGGCCCGCCTACCGTGGACGTCGTTGCCGCCGCAGCCGCCGCGGTGCCGCCAGACGAGGAGAAGGCCGTTGCTCTACTGAGGTCCTGAGACACCGCCCCACGCACCCCCGACGTGTGCGTGGCGTGAGCGTGCGACCTCGGCAGCGAGCATCCTCCCTGCATCTCTTCGCGACCGCTTCCAGCGGTGTCTCCCGTGTTGCTCCCCTCACCCACAGCAAACACGCCGGAGGCCGTCATGGCGCATCCCACCACCTCCATCCTCTGCACCGACCTGAGCTTCGAATGGCCGGACGGCACCACCGTCCTCGACGGCTTCAACCTCGCCGTCGGCCCCGGCCGCACCGGGCTGATCGGGCTCAACGGGGCCGGCAAGTCCACCCTGCTGCGCCTGATCGCGGGCGATCTCACCCCCGCCGCCGGTACCGTGCGGATCGGTGGCGAACTTGGCTACCTTCCCCAGGACCTCACCCCGGACACGCGCGTGGGGGCACCCCCGGCCGAAGGCCGGGGGAGGGTCGACGAGGCGCTCGGCATCCGGGCCGCCCGCACGGCGCTGCACGCCATCGAGTCCGGTGACACCGACGAGCGGCACTTCGCCGCGATCGGCGACGACTGGGACGTCGAGGAGCGCGCCCGCGCCACCCTCGACCGGCTGGGGCTGGAACGGCTCGGCCTCGACCGGACCGTCGGCGAACTCTCCGGCGGTGAGGCCGTGCTGCTGCACCTGGCCGCCCTGCTGCTGCGCCGCCCGGACGTCCTGCTGCTGGACGAGCCGACCAACAACCTGGACCGGCGCGCCCGTTCGCTGCTCCACGAGGCCGTGGCGAGCTGGCCGGGGGTGATGGTCGTGGTCAGCCACGACCGCGAACTGCTCCAGTACGTCGACCAGATCGCCGACCTGCGTGATGGCAGGGTCACCTGGTACGGCGGCAACCTCGCCGACTACGAACGCACCGTCGCCGCCCAGCAGGAGACCGCCGAGCGGTTGGTGCGGGTCGCCGAGGCCGACGTCCAGCGGCAGAAGCGCGACCTGGTCGAGGCCCGTACCAAGCTGGCCCGCAGCGCCAGTTATGGCAAGAAGCGCTCGGAGACCCGCAACGACCCGAAGATCTTCGCCGGGAAGCTCAAACGGCAGGCCGAGGAGACGGCCGGGCGGGTCAAGGGCATGCACGCCGAGCGCCTCGCCGAGGCGGAGGAGCGGCTCGCCGCCGCGGAGGAGGCCGTCCGCGACGACGCCGAGATCCGGATCGACCTCCCGCGCACCTTCGTCCCACCGGGCCGGACGGTGCTCAGCCTCGACAGGGTCCGGCTCGCCCACGGCGCCTCGGCCGACCTGGAGCTGCGCGGACCGGAGCGGATCGCCCTGGTGGGCCGCAACGGCGCGGGCAAGACCACCCTGCTGCGCACCATCGCGGGCGACCTCGCCCCACTCGCGGGGGAGGTCACCGTGCCCGTACCGCTGCGCTACCTGCCCCAGCGCCTGGACCTGTTGGACGACAGCCGTTCGGTGGCCGACAACGTCAAGGCGTACGCGCCGGGTGCGGGTGACAACGCGGTCCGGGCCAGGCTGGCCCGCTTCCGGTTCCGGGGCGGGCGGGCCGAGCAGCTCACGGGCACGCTCTCCGGTGGCGAGCGCTTCCGGGCCACCCTGGCCGCCCTGCTGCTCGCCGACCCGCCGCCGCAGCTGCTGCTGCTGGACGAGCCGACCAACAGCCTCGACCTGGCCAGCGTCCGCCAGCTCACCCAGGCGCTCGCCGGGTACCAGGGGGCGCTGGTGGTGGCCAGTCACGACGTTCCGTTCCTGCGCGGGATCG
This sequence comes from Kitasatospora sp. NPDC056138, assembly GCF_042264695.1. NCBI lineage: Bacteria > Bacillati > Actinomycetota > Actinomycetes > Kitasatosporales > Streptomycetaceae > Kitasatospora > Kitasatospora sp. NPDC056138. Next base: position 111,656 of record NZ_JBHJVK010000010.1, read on the forward strand.
GTGTCACCCGCTGGCTGGAGCTGGACGGCGAGTTGAGGGCGATCGACGCGCTCTGACGGGGGAGAGTGCCGATCGGCCGGAGGGGTGCCGCGAGCCGGTACCCCTCCGGTACCATCCCCGCATGCCAGCGCTCAATATCGAGTACACGGAGCCCGAACTCGCGGCGATCCGCGAGGCCGCCGCCGCGGACGGCAAGAGTGTCAAGGCGTACGTGCACGACCTGAGCGTCCGCGAGCAGCAGCGCCGGACTTTCGTCAGCCACGCGGTGGCCTTCTGGAACGCCCACGTCGAGGAGTTCGACGCGGCCTTCCCGGAGGACGCCCCGGACACCGGGCGCCGTGACGCCACACGCCGCGGCGTCGCCCGCTCCGACTCGGCAGCCGCCTGAGGATGCTCCGGGTCGACATCCGCTGGCTGCTCGACGTCCAGGAGCTGGCCTCGCCCGAGGACCTCACCGTGCGCGACTACTCCGCCCTCCAGGCGGCCGTCGCCCGCCACCGCGTCAACACCGCACAGCTCGGCCACGACGCCGACCCGGCCTGGTGCGCGGCCGCCCTGATGCACACCATCGTCCTGCTGCGCCCGCTGCCGGTCCGCAACAACCTCTACGCCTGCATGGCCACCGCCGCCTACATGCACGCCGCCGACGAGGGCATCGACCCGCCCTACGGCGCCCTGGTCGAGCTGGCCCGCGACGTCGCCGAGGGCACCTCGGACGTCTTCTCGGCCGCCCGGCGGATCCGCGCCTGGCGGATCTGAACCGGCGCGCGCCCGCCGGGCGAATCCCTTGACAGGTGGATCACCTCCTGGATTACTGGCCTTCACACTGCTGATGACCGAATGTTCGGTCGGTGCGCCGGGATGGCGGGACCAGCAGGCGATCCGAGAGGACGAGTCGATGAGCCGCACCCCGACCGACGCCACCGGACCAGGCCAAAACCTCGGCGAACCGACTCCGCCCGAACTCCTCGACGCCGGCGAGCGGATGAGTCCCGAGGAGCTCAGGGCGCACCAACTCGTCCGGCTGCGCAGCACGCTGCGCCACGCCTACGAGCACGTCGAGCTCTACCGGCGGAAGTTCGACGCGGCCGGGGTCGGGCCCGAGGACTGCCGCACGCTCGCGGACCTCGCCCGGTTCCCCTTCACCACCAAGGCCGACTTCCGCGAGGCGTACCCCTTCGGCATGTTCGCCGTCCCGATGTCCGAGGTCCGGCGGCTGCACGCGTCCAGCGGGACCACCGGGCGGCCCACCGTGGTCGGCTACACCGAGCGCGACCTCTCGCTCTGGGCCGACCTGGTGGCCCGCAGCATCCGGGCGGCCGGCGGCCGCCCCGGGCACAAGGTGCACGTCGCGTACGGCTACGGGCTGTTCACCGGAGGGCTGGGCGCGCACTACGGGGCGGAACGGCTCGGCTGCACGGTGATCCCCGCCTCCGGCGGCATGACCGCCCGGCAGGTGCAGCTCATCCAGGACTTCCGGCCCGAGATCATCATGGTCACGCCGTCCTACCTGCTCACCCTGCTGGACGAGTTCGAGCGCCAGGGGATCGACCCGCGCGGCACCTCGCTGCGGATCGGGATCTTCGGCGCGGAGCCGTGGACCGAGGAGATGCGCCGCGAGATCGAGCAGCGGATGGACATCCACGCGATCGACATCTACGGGCTGTCCGAGGCGCTCGGCCCCGGCGTGGCGCAGGAGTGCGTGGACACCAAGGACGGACTGCACCTCTGGGAGGACCACTTCCTCCCCGAGATCGTCGACCCGTTCACCGACCGTGTGATGGCCGACGGAACGGGCGGCGAACTGATCCTCACCTCGCTCACCAAGGAGGCGCTGCCCGTCATCCGCTACCGCACGCGCGACCTGACCCGGCTGCTGCCCGGCACCGCGCGCCCGGCCTTCCGCCGGATCGAGAAGATCACCGCCCGCTGCGACGACATGATCATTCTGCGTGGGGTCAACGTGTTCCCGAGCCAGATCGAGGAGATCGCGCTGCGCACGCCCGGCGTCGCGCCGCACTTCCAGCTGCGGCTGTCCCGGCGCGGCCGGCTGGACCACATGACGGTCCGCGTCGAGGCGCGGCCCGACACCGGGCCCGACCGGCGGGCGGCGGCGGCCCGGGAGATCGGCCAGGGCATCAAGGACGGCGTCGGTGTCACGGTCGAGGTGGAGGTCGTGGACCCCGAGACGCTGGAGCGCTCGGTGGGCAAGATCCGCCGGGTGGTGGACCAGCGGGAGCGGTGAGCGCCCGCGGCCCGAGCCGGGGGAGGGCTCAGCCGGTGGCCGGGCGGAGCCTGCCGCGGAGGCTGGTGCCGAGGCGGTCCATGCCGATCACGGCGGCACCGAGGATCACGAACTCGACCGTGAGCTGGCCGATCTGGCCGGCCACCCAGGCGTAGCCGTGCTCGGTCGGGTCCAGGAAGAAGTACGGGTACTTGTTGTCGAAGTGCGGGAAGAGCGCGGCGCGCAGCTCGGTCAGGAAGGCGTAGCCGAGCGGGAAGGAGAGCCAGAGCGGCAGGTCGCGCCAGCGCGAGACGTTGCGGGGCTTCAGGCAGAGCCAGTCGAGTACGACCATCACGGGTGTCGTGTAGTGCAGGAAGAAGCTCGACCAGTGCGCGAGGCGGTCGGGCCCGGAGAAGAGACCGGGCAGCGGGTTCTCGCCGTGGTTGAGGATGATGTGGGCGACCAGGCCGGTGATGGTGATGTAGAGCACGGCGGCGCCGCGCAGCCGGGGCGCCGGGGCGTCGGTGGTGTTGCGCCTGGTCATCCAGTACACGGCGCCGGCGAAGTAGCCGAGCACGATGACGTTGCTCTCGATGGTGAAGTACACCAGTGAGCCGGTGCCGAGGATCAGCCCGAGCCCGGCCGAGATCATGATGGCCAGGCGCCACCAGAGCGCTGGTCTGGTCCAGACTGACATGCGTTCACCGGTTCTTTTCGCAGGGTTCGGGGGGTCGTCGCACTCTACCCACGGGTAGCGGCCGGGCGGAAGCCGTCGCGTGGGCGGTACCCGTCCGGTGCCGGCCCGGCGTCGCCGATGGGCCGCCCGGCGGGATCGCCCGGCGGGATCGCCCGGCCCGGGTTTCCGGCGAGGCCCCCGGCCCGCCCGCCCCTGCCGACGGATCTCCGGCGCAGCACGCCGACGGCCGTGTGCCGTGTTCGGACAGGCCCTAGCGGGGGCGGACGAAGCCGGACTCGTAGGCGGCGATCACGGCCTGGGTGCGGTCCCGTACGCCGAGCTTGGCGAGCACGCTGCCGACGTGGGACTTGATCGTCTCCGGGCTCACCACCAGCCGGTCGGCGATCTCGCCGTTGGCCAGCCCGGCGGACATCAGCCGCAGGATCTCGCCCTCCCGCTCGGTCAGCCGGGGGAGCGGGGCGGACCCGTCGGGGCGGCGTCCCGCGTGCTGCCTGGCCAGCTCGCGGACGGCGGCCGGGAAGAGCAGCGACTCGCCGTGCGCCACCAGCCGGACGGCCTGCACCATCTCCTCCGCGCGGGCCCGCTTGAGCATGAAGCCGCAGGCCCCGGCGCGCAGGGCGTCGTACACGTGGTCGTCGTTCTCGAAGGTGGTGACCACCAGGACCTTCGGCGCCGGCCGGAGCGCGTCGAGCACCAGCTCGGTGGCCCTGATGCCGTCCAGGCCGGGCATCCGGATGTCCATCAGCACGACGTCCGGCCGCAGCTCGCGGGCCAGCGGGAGGACTTCGGCGCCGTCCGCCGCCTCGCCGACCACGGTGATATCCGGCTCGGCGTCCAGAACCACCCGCAGCCCGGTCCGCACCAGCCGCTCGTCATCGGCGATCACCACTCGGATCACGGCCGTCCCCCTTTTCCGTCTCTGCTGCGTTTCCGTCTCTGCCTCTGCCGCGCTGCGTTGGGCCCTGCCGCCCCGTCGGCTCTCCGCCGCTGCGCCCCGCCCGGCGCCGCCGTCCTCAGCGTGCCGCCGCGAAGCCGGTCGGCTGCCCGGGCGCGGGGAGCCAGACGGCGAGCTGCCAGGTGCCGTCCGGCTGCGGCCCGGCCCGGCAGCCGCCGCGCCGGGACTCGGCGCGTTCGGCTATCCCGCGCAGCCCGCGTCCACCGCCGGGGCGGCTGGGCCGCCCGGCGCCGATCGGATTGCCGAGCTCCAACTCAAGACGTCCGCCGGACAGTTCGAGCCGCAGCCGGGCGGGGACCGGCCCGGCGTGCCGGAGCACGTTGGTGAGGCCCTCCTGGACGATCCGGTACGCCTCCCGGGAGAGCTCGGGCGGCAGTTCGCCGAGTCCGGGGCCGGTCAGCGACTCGACGTGCACCCCGGCCAGGCCCATCTGGCGTATCAGGGTGTCGAGTTGCTCCAGGGTGGGCCCGCTGTCCGCAGGGCTGTCCTCGGCCCGCTCCTCGCGCAGCAGACCGAGGACGGTGTCGAGCTCGGCGACGGCCGCGCGCGCGGTCTCCTCGATGGCCGCCAGCGCCTGTGCCGCGAACTCCCGGTCCGTGTGCAGGACCCGGCTGGCCGCCGCCGCCTGGACGGACACCGCGCTCAGCGCGTGCCCGACCGAGTCGTGCAACTCCCGTGCCAGCCGGTTGCGCCCCGCGAGCTCGGCGGCCCGCTGCTCGGCTGCGGCCAGCCGCTCGGCCGGGGTCGGGCCGAGCAGGACGGGCGCGCAGCGGGCCAGCAGGGCGCCACAGGCGGCGTTGACGATCAGGAGGAGGAGCAGCAGTGCCGGGCCGAGCAGCAGCCCGGACGGCGCGTGTTCGCCGAAGGTGCGGCGGATCGCCTCCCGGCCCGGGTGGCCGAGCGCACCGAACGGGGAGAGCAGCAGGAGCGCGGCGGCCGGCGGCACCGAGATGGACATCCCGCTGACGATGCCGCCGAGCAGGACGTGCAGGACGAACCATGCGGACGTCCGCCGCCGGGCCGCCCAGGAGTGGGCCGGTGAGGTGGCCGGCTCCCGGGCCGCACCGGTGCCTTCGCCCGGCACCGCACCCGCGCAGAGCGCCCTGGCCGCTGCGCCCTCCAGCACCCGGACCACCGGGACCAGCGCGGTGACCGCCGCCATCGGCAGGGCCGTCGGAACGGCGAGCAGCTGCACGGCGAGCCGGGGGCCGGAGTCGGAGCCAGGCAGGGCCAGGCTCAGCAGCACCTCGGCGAGCATCCAGTACGGCATCAGCAGCGCGCCGCCGAGCACCAGGTGCACCCAGCGCCGCGCGGCCCGCCGTCCGAGCAGGGCGCTCACCGACCCCACCGACCCCACTGGGCCGACAACCGGACCGACGCCCGGACTGACAGCCGGGCCGACAGTCGGGCCGGCCCCACGTCGGCAGCGGCGGCGGCAGCGCGTAGGGGCGCCGACGGGGCGCGGCTCGGCGGCCTGCCGGTGCCGCAGGCTCGGGAGGGGTCGGGTTCGGTGCGGGCCATGACCCCGACTATCTCCCCGACGTCCCGGTGCGGTCATCGGCCGTGGCGATGATCCGCCTCCCCCTGGCGGGGGATTTCGCCCTCCTCCCGGAGGAAGAGACCGCCCGAAGAGGAGGAAGAGACCGCCCGAAGACCGTTCAGAAGATCAGGTGGGCGCGCTCGTGGGTGCGGACCTCGATTCCGGAGGCGGCCTTGTTGATCAGTTCGTGGGCGAGGTTGGAGCAGGCGCGGGCGGCTGCCAGCTCCTCGCCGACGGCGGAGTCCGGGGTGTCGTCCGGGTTGCGGCGGGCGACACCGAGGCCCTGGACTCCGGGCGCGCTGAAGCCGCTCAGCGAGGCCGTGCAGGTGGTCCGGCTGTCGTCCTCCTCGAAGTTGAGGTCGACGATCCAGTGGTTGTGCATGGTGGCTCATCTCCTCGGGAGAGACCGTACGCCCCAGAATCCGCCGGGCGGGGGCGGTTGGCAAGGCGTGGCCCCAGGGGGGCCGCTCCCGGGTGTTGACCCGTGCTGATACAGGGCAGCAGAATTTGTAACACGGGCTCCGCACCGGCAGCACGGGCTGCGCGGCCCCCGGAGCGGGAGGCGCCATGACCGGCCGGACCGACCCCGAACCGCTCGGCCCGTCCTCGCTGACCTGGCGGTACTTCAGCGACTGGCGTGCCGTCCTGCTCGCCCTGTGGGCGGGCTCGATGCAGAACATGCACCCCGCGCTCGGCGCCGGGGTCGAACAGCACTCGCGCTTCTTCGAGGAGCGCTGGGAACGGCTGTTCCGCTCGCTCTACCCGATCGCCGGGGTAGTCTACGACGGCCCCGACGCCGCCCGTACGGCCCGCCGGGTCCGCGATTACCACCTCGGCATCAAGGGCACCGACCGCCACGGCCGCCCCTACCACGCGCTCGACCCCGACACCTTCTTCTGGGCGCACGCCACCTTCGTCATGATCCCGGTACTGCTCTGCGAGCACTTCGGCCGCCCGCTGACCCTGCCGGAGAAGGAGCGGCTGTACGCCGAGGGCCTGCGCTGGTACACGCTGTACGGGGTCAGCGCCCGTCCGGCGCCGCCCGATTGGCAGGGCTTCTGCGCCTACTGGGACCGGATGTGCGCGCAGGTGCTGGAGGACAGTCCGGCCGCGCGGGCCGTGCTGGACATCCGGCGGATCGCCCGGCCGCCCGCCCTCGGCCGACTGCCGCAGCCACTCTGGCGGGTGCTGCGGGTGCCGTTCGCGCGGTTCGGGGTCTGGCTGACGGTCGGGCTGTACCCGCCGGTGGTGCGGGAGCGGCTGGGGTACGGCTGGTCGCGGCGCAGCGCGTTCGGGTTCCGGCTGTTCGGGCGGGCGGTCGCGCTGGGGTGGCGGCTGGTGCCGTTCGAGCGGCGGTTCCATCCCCGGGCGCGCGCCGCGTGGCGGCGCGAACGCGGGCTGGAGCCGGTCCTCGTCGAGTCGCCGGCCCGGAACCACGCCCCCGGATGACCGCCCGCGCGCGGCCCCGGCGCGGCGCCCGCCCGCGAGGTGCGGGGGCGGCGCCCGGAGTGCGACGGCCCGCGCCCGCCCGGCCGCAGCCGTGACCCGCCGAGGAGCCGTACGCCGAAAGGCCGCTCGGCGGAAAAGCCGTCCTGCCGCCCTTGTTACCGGTGGGTCGGATCCCTATCATCACGACTGTGACAGCCATACTGTCAAACACGTCGGGAGAGCAGCAGGTGCCGGAGCGCAGCAGTGGCCCGCTCGCAGGGGTGCGGGTGGTGGAGCTCGCGGGCATCGGCCCGGGACCGTTCGCCGCGATGCTGCTCGCAGACCTCGGTGCGGACGTGGTCCGGGTGGACCGCCCCGGGCCGGTCGCGCTCGGCCAGGACCCGGACTTCGACGTCACCAACCGCAACAAGCGCTCCGTGGTGGTCGACCTCAAGTCGCCCGAGGGGCCCGGCCTGGTGCTCGAACTGGTCGAGCAGGCCGACCTGTTGATCGAGGGCTACCGTCCCGGAGTGGCCGAACGGCTCGGCGTCGGACCCCGGGAGTGCCTGGACCGCAACCCCGCGCTGGTCTACGGCCGGATCACCGGCTGGGGCCAGGACGGGCCGCTCGCCGCGCGGGCCGGCCACGACATCGGCTACGCCGCCACCGCCGGAGTCCTCGGACTGATCGGTGCGCCCGGCGAGGCCCCGGCCATCCCGGTCAACCTGCTCGGCGACTACGCGGGCGGCTCGCTGTACCTGGTCGTCGGCCTGCTGGCCGCACTGCACCACGCCCGCGCCACCGGCACCGGACAGGTCGTGGACGCCGCCATCGTCGACGGCGCCGCCCACCTCACCTCGATCCTCTGGGGCCTGCTCGCCGCCGGCCAGTGGCAGGACCGGCGCGGCGTCAACCTGCTCGACGGCGGCGCCCCCTGCTACTCGGTCTACCGCACCGCCGACGGCGAGTACATGGCGGTCGGCGCACTGGAGCCCCAGTTCTACGCCGAGTTCACCAGGCTGCTGGAGCTGGAACCGGACGCCCCCGGCCAGTTCGACCTCGCCCGCTGGCCCGAGCTGCGCGCGCGGATCGCGGCCCGCTTCGCGACCCGCACCCAGGCCGAGTGGACCGCCGTCTTCGAGGGCACCGACGCCTGCACCTCGCCGGTGCTGACCATGCGTGCAGCGGCCGGGCACGGACACCTCGCGGCGCGCGGTACCTACACCACGCACGGGGGCATCACCCAGCCGGCGCCCGCACCGCGCTTCTCGGCCACCCCGGGCGAACTGCGCCGCCCACCCGCCAGGCCCGGCGCGCACACCGGTGAGGTGGCCCGCGACTGGGACGTCCCCGGACTGCTGCCCCGGGCCGACCGGTCCCCCGACGCCCATGAGGGCCACCGAAACCCGTGAGACACAAGACCGTCGAGCCCTAGGAGAGCGCAGTGCAGCGCGAGATCTACACCGAGGAGCACGAGGCGTTCCGGGAGAGCGTCCGGGCGTTCCTGGCCCGGGAGGTGCTTCCGCACTACGAACGCTGGGAGCAGGCGGGCATCGTGGACCGCTCGGCCTGGCTGGCGGCGGGCAAGCAGGGGCTGCTCGGGCTCGCCGTGCCGCAGGAGTACGGCGGCGGGGGCACCGCCGACTTCCGCCACCCGGCCGTGCTGGCCGAGGAGTTCGTCCGCGCCGGGATCAGCGGGCTGGCCATCGGGCTGCACAACGACATCATCGGCCCGTACCTGACCTCGCTCGCCACCGACGAGCAGAAGCAGCGCTGGCTGCCGGGCTTCTGCAGCGGCGAACTCATCACCGCCATCGCGATGACCGAGCCGGGCGCCGGGTCCGACCTCCAGGGCATCCGGACGAACGCCGTCGACCAGGGCGACCACTACCTGCTGAACGGCGCCAAGACCTTCATCTCCAACGGCATCCTCGCCGACCTGGTGGTGGTCGTGGCCAGGACCACCCCCGAGGGCGGCGCGCACGGCCTGAGCCTGCTGGTGGTCGAGCGCGGGATGGCGGGCTTCGAGCGCGGCCGCAACCTCGACAAGATCGGCCAGAAGGCCCAGGACACCGCTGAGCTGTTCTTCGACGACGTGGTCGTGCCCAAGGAGAACCTGCTGGGCGAGGAGAACCAGGGCTTCGGCTACCTGATGCGCAACCTCGCCCAGGAGCGGCTGGCGATCGCGGTCTCCGCGATCGCCGGGGCCGAGCACCTGACCGAGCTCACCAGCGCGTACGTCAAGGAGCGGACCGCCTTCGGCCGTCCGCTCGCCAAGCTCCAGCACGTCCGGTTCGAGATCGCCGAGCTGGCGACCGAGTGCGCGGTCACCCGGACGTTCGTCGACCGCTGCATCACTGAGCACAACCGGTGCGCGCTGACCCCGGTGGACGCCTCGATGGCCAAGTGGTGGGCCACCGAGCTGCACAAGCGCACCGCCGACCGCTGCCTCCAACTCCACGGCGGATACGGCTACATGGCGGACTATCCGGTGGCCAGGGCGTTCACCGACGGCCGGATCCAGACCATCTACGGCGGCACCACCGAGATCATGAAAGAGATCATCGGCCGCTCCCTCCTCGGCTAACCCGAAAGGCATCACCGTGACCACCGAAGCGTACGTCTACGACGCGATCCGCACCCCGCGCGGCCGGGGCAAAGCCACCGGCTCGCTGCACGGCACCAAGCCGATCGACCTGGTGGTCGGCCTGATCCACGAGATCCGCGCCCGCTTCCCCGACCTGGACCCCGCCGCGATCGACGACATCGTGCTCGGCGTGGTCAGCCCGCTCGGCGACCAGGGCTCCGACATCGCCCGGATCGCCGCCGTCGCCGCCGGGCTGCCGGACACGGTGGCGGGCGTCCAGGAGAACCGCTTCTGCGCCTCCGGCCTGGAGGCCGTCAACCTCGCCGCGGCCAAGGTCCGTTCGGGCTGGGAGGACCTGGTCCTGGCCGGTGGCGTCGAGTCGATGTCCCGGGTCCCGATGGGCTCGGACGGCGGCGCCTGGGCGATGGACCCGATGACCAGCTTCCAGGTCGGCTTCGCCCCGCAGGGCATCGGCGCCGACCTGATCGCCACCATCGAGGGCTTCTCCCGCACCGACGTGGACGCCTTCGCCGCCGAGTCCCAGGCGCGCGCCGCCAAGGCCTGGGCCGACGGGAAGTTCGACCGCTCGGTGGTGCCGGTCAAGGACCGCAACGGGCTCGTGGTGCTGGACCGCGACGAGCACTTCCGCCCCGGCACCACCGTGGAGACGCTGGCCGGCCTCAAGCCCTCCTTCGCGACCATCGGCGAGGCGGGCGGCTTCGACGCCGTCGCCCTGCAGAAGTACCACTGGGTCGAGTCGATCGACCACGTCCACACCGCGGGCAACTCCTCGGGGATCGTGGACGGCGCCGCCCTGGTCGCCATCGGCTCGCGCGAGGTCGGCGAGCGGTACGGGCTGCGCCCGCGCGCCCGGATCGTCTCGGCCGCCGTCTCCGGCTCCGAACCGACCATCATGCTCACCGGACCGGCCCCGGCCACCCGCAAGGCCCTCGCCAAGGCCGGACTCACCGCCGAGGACATCGACCTGGTCGAGATCAACGAGGCGTTCGCGGCCGTCGCCCTGCGCTTCATGCGCGAACTCGGCTTCAGCCACGAGAAGGTGAACGTCAACGGCGGTGCGATCGCCCTCGGCCACCCGCTCGGCGCGACCGGCGCGATGCTGATCGGCACCCTGATCGACGAGCTGGAGCGCCGCGACCTGCGCTACGGCCTGGCCACGCTGTGCGTCGGCGGCGGCATGGGCATCGCCACCGTCATCGAGCGCATCTGAACTCCCCGGCCCTCCCGCCGCCCGCCGCCCCCCTTCCCGGGACGCGCTTCGCGCGCAGCCTCGAACAGGACTTCCGACATGACTGAAGCAACCGCCATCCGCTGGGAGCAGGACGACGAGGGCGTGGTCACCCTCGTCCTCGACGACCCGTCCCAGTCCGTCAACACGATGAACGCCGCCTTCACCGAGGCGTTCATCGCCGTGGTCGAGCGCCTGAAGGCCACCGAGGGCCTGCGCGGCGTCATCATCACCTCCGCCAAGAAGACCTTCTTCGCCGGGGGCGACCTGAACCTGCTCCGTGCGGTCCAGCCCGAGCAGGCGGGCGAGTTCCTGGCGAACACGCTGCGCCTCAAGCGGGCCATGCGGGCGCTGGAGACGCTGGGCAAGCCGGTGGTGGCCGCCGTCAACGGCGCCGCCCTCGGCGGCGGCCTGGAGATCGCGCTCAGCTGTCACCACCGCATCGCGCTGGACACCCCCGGCAGCAGGATCGGACTGCCCGAGGTCACCCTCGGCCTGCTGCCCGGTGCCGGCGGCGTGGTCCGCACGGTACGGATGCTCGGCATCGCCGACGCACTGCTCAAGGTGCTGCTCCAGGGGCGCCAGTACCGGCCCGCGCAGGCCCTGGAGATCGGCCTGGTGGACGAGATCGCCGGCACCGCGGAGGAGATGACCGCCAAGGCGCGCGCCTTCATCGACGCCAACCCGGAGTCGGTGCAGCGCTGGGACGTCAAGGGGTACCGGATCCCCGGCGGCACTCCGTCCACCCCCGCTCTCGCGGCCAACCTGCCCGCCTTCCCAGCCAATCTGCGCAAGCAGCTGGCCGGTGCGCCCTACCCGGCCCCGCGCAACATCCTGGCGGTCGCCGTCGAGGGCGCCCAGGTGGACCTGGACACCGCGCTGGTGATCGAGTCCAGGTACTTCACCGAGCTGGCCTGCGGCCAGACCGCCAAGAACATGATCCAGGCGTTCTTCTTCGACATGCAGGCCGTCAACTCCGGTGCGGGCCGGCCGAAGGGCTTCCCGGTGCGCGAGGTGCGCAAGGTCGCCGTGCTCGGCGCCGGGATGATGGGTGCGGGCATCGCGTACTCCTGTGCCAAGGCCGGGATGCAGGTGCTGCTCAAGGACGTCACGATGGAGGCGGCCGAGCGCGGGAAGGCCTACTCCGCCGGGCTGCTGGACAAGGCGGTGGCACGCGGGCGGACGACCGAGGCCGAGCGGGCGGAGTTCCTGGCCCGGATCACGCCGACCGCCGAGGCCGCCGACCTGGCCGGCTGCGAGGCGGTGATCGAGGCCGTCTTCGAGAACCCGGAGCTCAAGCACAAGGTCTTCCAGGAGATCGAGGACATCGTCGCGCCGGACGCGCTGCTCTGCTCCAACACCTCCACCCTCCCGATCGGCCTGCTCGCCGAAGGGGTGGGCCGCAGCGCCGACTTCGTCGGTCTGCACTTCTTCTCGCCGGTCGACAAGATGCCGCTGGTGGAGATCATCCGCGGCCCGCAGAGCGGTGACGAGGCGCTCGCCCGGGCCTTCGACCTGGTCCGCCGGATCGGCAAGACCCCGATCGTGGTCAACGACTCGCGCGGCTTCTTCACCTCGCGGGTCATCGGCCAGTTCATCAACGAAGGCGTGGCGATGGTCGGCGAGGGCGCCGACCCGGTCTCCGTCGAACAGGCCGCCGCCCAGGCCGGGTACCCCGCCAAGGTGCTCTCGCTGCTGGACGAGCTGACGCTCACCCTGCCGCGCAAGATCCGCAACGAGGCCCGCCGGGCGATCGAGGAGGCGGGCGGCAGCTGGACCGCGCACCCCGCCGACCTGGTGATGGACCGGATGCTCGACGAGTTCGACCGCCCGGGGCGCAGCGGCGGCGCCGGCTTCTACGAGTACCGGGACGGGCGCCGCACCAGGCTGTGGCCGGGGCTGCGCGAGCACTTCACCAAGCCCGGGGTGGAGATCCCGTTCGAGGACATGAAGGAGCGGATGCTCTTCGCGGAGGCGCTCGACTCCGTGCGCTGTCTGGAGGAGGGCGTGCTGACCTCGGTCGCGGACGCCAACGTCGGCTCCGTCCTCGGCATCGGCTTCCCGGCGTGGACCGGCGGTGTGCTCCAGTACATCAACGGCTACCAGGGCGGACTGCCCGGGTTCACCGCCCGTGCCCGCGAGCTGGCGGCGGCGTACGGCGAGCGCTTCGACCCGCCCGCGCTGCTGGAACGCCTGGCGGCGGAGGGCGGCCGGTTCGAGGACTGACCGGCCGGCCCGGGCCCGCGCAGAGGTCTCCCGCTCCCCCGGCCCGCACGGTCCGGGGGAGCGGGGCCGCGCGAAGCCGCGTGCCCTCCGGTGGGGCCGGCCGCACGGCCCCGCCCCCGGTGCCGCTGCGGGCCCTACTGCCGCTGCGCGGCCAGTTCCTCGGCGAGGGAGCGCTGGAAGGCCGTCACCAGGGCCTGCACCACCATCGGCTGGATCCGGTCGGTGAGTTCCTTCATCCGCTCCAGTTCGGCCGGCGGCGGATCGCTCTCCCGGTACGGCTTCCAGACCGTCTCGCGGAACAGCCGGTGCAGGTCGTGGGCGGTCGCCCGGCTGTGCAGCCGGACCACCGCGCGGGCCGCGACCAGCGTCTCCAGCGGGATCGGTACGTCCAGCACCCGCACCCCGAGCGGCAGCAGACCCGGGTCGATCTTGAAGACCTCGGGGTCGTCGGTGCGGTGCAGCGCGCCCATCGCGGCCAGCCGGTCCAGGTCGGCGTCCGAGAGCGGCCGCCCGGCCCGCCGTCCCAGCTGGTCGCGGGTGGCCTCCTCGGCGGCCTCCGGGGTCCAGGACGCCACCAGCGCCCGGTGGATGGCCAGGTCCAGGGAGTCGATGTCCGCGGGCAGCTGCGCCAGGTACCGCTCGATCGCCGCGAGCGTCAGGCCCTGCCGCTGCAGCTCCTCGATCAGCTCCAGCCGTCCGAGGTGCTCCGCGCCGTACAGCCCGACCCGGCGCGGCCCCAGCTCCGGCGGCGGCAGCAGGCCCTTGGTGCTGTAGAACCGCAGTGTCCGCACCGTCACCCCGGCCCTGGCGGCCAGCTCGTCGACGGTGAGTCGCAGTGGCCCGGCCGACATTGCTGTCATGGAACGTAACCTCACGCTGACTCGGGAGAACCCGATGACCGATACGGCAGTGCTGCTGTAACAGCACCAGTGTGACACCGCCCCCGTGCCGGGGGCCATGTCCGGTTCGTTCGACGAGGGGATCCCGTCGCACCGGCCGTCGGCGCCGCGGACTTTGGCGCGGCCATCGGCCGAGACCCCGCGGCGGCCGGGAGCCGGGAGCCGGGAGCCGAGGGGTGAGGGGTGAGGGGTGAGAGCTGACGTACACCGATCCCGCACGATCGAACCGGTCCGCAGACTTCTACATGTCTGTAGAGTTCTGGTGACAGTCGCCCATGGACCAGGGAGCGGGACGGTGCACGGATCACAGGAGCGCTCCGGCGCAGTTCGAAGCCCCCAGGACGCGTCCTGGCAGCCGCCCGAGGCGGAGGTGCGGCGGGTCTACCAGCCGGTCGAGGTCCATCGCGAGGACGGGACCTGGGCGGTGGGCCGGATCAACGCGTGGTGGCATCCGGCCGGCGGCGAACCGTGGTGCCGGGTGCGGACGATCGGGAGGGGCGGGGTGCCGTCCTGGATGCCGTTCGACCCGGAGCGGCTGGTCCTGCTGCCGCTCACGGGGATCTGACGGGAGCGGGCGGGCCGTCCTGGCGGGCGGCCCACCGGGTCACAGCGGAGTGGCGGCCTTGAGCACCAGCAGCAGGGCGACGGCCGCGTTGAGTGCGGAGAGCGCCGAGGCCGCCGTACCGGCGGCGGCCACCATCGCGGCCAGGCCGACCGGGCTGTGGGCCGGCGGCCAGGTCTCGGGCGGCGCCTCGGGGCTGAGCAGCGCGGCCACCCGGCGCGGGACGGGCCCGGGGGCGGCGAAGGCGGCGAATCCCGGCGCGGGTACGTGCTGCGACACCAGGGCGGCCTTGGCGACCGCGCGGGCCGTGACCCGGCGGCTGCCGACCGTGTGCGCCGCCTCCTCGTCGGCCCAGCGCTCGGTGCTGTAGGCGACGGCCTTCTGCAGCGGCCGCAGGAACGGGTTGACGCAGCTGGCCAGCTGGGTCGCCAGCAGATAGCGGTGGTGGCGGTTGGCCAGGTGGGAGCGCTCGTGCGCGACCAGGGCCCGGCGCTCGTCGTCGGCGAGGCTGTCGATCATGCCGGTGGAGACGACGATCCGCCCGGGTGCACCGGGCACGGCATAGGCGTACGGGTCGCTGTCGGGCAGCACGGCCAGGTCGGAGTCGCGCGGGACGAACTCCAGCGCCTGCTGGGCGCGGGCCCTGATCCGCAGGTGCCGCCGCAGCGTGACCGAGCACGTGGTCAGGACCGTGACCAGGACGATCACCGCCGCCGTACCGACCTCCTCGTGGAAGGGGACGGCCGCGCGGACCTCGGGGTCGGACCAGTTGTCCGGGAGGGGGTTGCCGGGGATCTGGGCCGTGCCGACCACGAACAGCAGTCCGAGGCAGAGCGAGCTGCAGACGGCCATGCTCACGCTGATCCAGGTCAGCAGCCGGACCGCGGTGCGCGGGTGGAGGTGGTGTTCGGCGAGGCGGGCGATCGGCAGTGCCGTCAGCGGCAGGATCAGGGGGAGGAAGACGAAGACGCCCATGGCTCAGTGCTCCCGTTCCTCGGTCGAGCCGTCCAGCAGGGCCCGCAGCCGCCGCTCGTCCTCGGGGAGCAGGGCGCTGACGAAGCTGGCCAGTACCGCGTCCCGGTCGGACTCGGTGTCGAGCATCCGGCGCATCCGGAGAGCGGCGAGGCCCGCCGCGTCCGAGGCGGCCAGCCAGAGGTAGACGCGGCCCGACCGGCTGCGCGAGACCGCCTGCTTGGCGAGCAGCCGGGAGAGGATGGTCATGACCGTGGTGTAGGCCAGTCCGCCGCCGAGGCGTTGCTGCACCCAGCCCGCGGTGACCGGCTCGGGGGCGCTGCTGAGCACTTCCAGGACCTGGCTCTCCAGTTCGCCCTGGCCGCGCTTGCGGGGTCGCCTGCCGGCGTCGCCTCTGCTCCGGTCCATGGTGTCTCCCTCCCCGGCGGGCCCGTCCGTGTGCGCGGCGCGCGCCCTCATCCTAGTGAGCGGGCGGTGTGCGGCCGCCCACTCGCCCTTCGGCGGCGGTCCCGCTTCCTCTACACTGCTGTAGATTCAGTGCGCGCCGCAATGCTACAGCCGTGCCCAGGGCAGCCGTCCGGGCCCGGGCCGGCGTCCAACGCATCGGAGGACACCTGTGGACGTACCTCCTCGGCTTCGGCAGCAGGACCGAGCCGACTTCGAGCGTGCGCTCGCCCAGGCGCTGGCCGCCGACGACGTCCGCGCGGCACTCGCGCACAACGCCCGGGGCCTCGACAACGCCGGTCTGCGGGCGCTGGCCAGGTCGGCCTCGGCCGAGATCGCGTCGGCCGCGGCGGACGAGTACGGCGAGTACGCCCGCCTCCGCGCCGCCGCCGACCTGGCCGGAACGCTCGGCGGGCAGCCGCAGGACGAGCCGGGTGCGCGGCGCGACGGCGGTGGCCTGATGAGCGCGCTCGCGGTGTTCACCCCGATCCTGGCGGGCACCGCCGCGGTGCTCTGCTACCTGGTCGGCTGCCTGCTCAGGCTCTTCGAGGGAACCGACCACCGGCCGGCCGACTCGGTGGTCGAGGTCGCCTGGTCCGCCGCGATCGTCGCGGCCGCCAGCGCGTTCGCCGGCGTGGTCGGGCTGCTGATCACCGCCGCCCGTCAGCGCTCGGCCGCCCTGGCGCAGGCCGGCACCGCGGAGCCTGCCCCGGACGGCCTGCTGCTGGCCCGTGAGGCCTGGCGGACCGCGCTGCTCGAACGCGGCATGCTCCCCTTCCTCCTCGGCCGGCTGGACCCCGCCCGCAACGGGGACCTTCCGGCCTGACCGCCCGGGCCGCCAGGGCTTCGGCCCGCGGCTGGAGGGCAGCCGCCGCCGGTGGGCAACCGCTGCCGGAGCTGCGGCCGCCCACCGGCGGCGGAGTACTGCCGGAGGTGCCGTCAGGCGGCGGGCAGCAGGTCGGTGTGGTGGCGGCGGGTCACCTCGGGGTGGGCTCGCAGGTAGCCCTTGAGCTCGTTGAAGCCAAAGTCGGCGTAGAGCGGGTTGGCGGGATCCTGGGTGGCACCGGGTGCGTGCCGGGCGCCGGGGAAGTCGAGCGGCTCGATGTGGGCGTCCAGGCGCGGGTTGTAGAAGAACGGGACGGAGAACCGCTCGCGGGCCCCGGCCGGGCTGACCACGCGGTGGCTGGTGGCCTTCAGGTAGCCGTTGGTGGCGACTTCGAGCAGCTCGCCGAGGTTGACCACGAAGGCGCCGGGCATCGGCGGCACCTCCAGGTAGGACCCGTCGGGGCGCTCCACCTGGAGACCGCCGACCTGGTCCTGGAGCAGCAGCGTGATGAACCCGTAGTCCTTGTGCGAGCCGACGCCCTGCCCGGCGCCGTCCGGAGCGGTGCCCGGGTAGCGGACCAGCTTGAGCCGCAGGTGCGGATGGCCGGCGAAGGCGTGGTCGTAGAAGTCCGGCTCGGCGCCGATCGCGGCGAGGAGCTCGTGCAGCAGCTGCTCGGCGACGCCGCTCAGCCGGTCGATCCACCCCAGGGCGGCGGTGCGCAGCTCGGGCAGCGCCGCCGGCCACTGGTTGGGCCCCTCCAGCCACCAGTAGGCCGGCTCGTCGGGGGTGGGGACGTGCGGGGGCAGCTCGGCGCCGATGTCCAGCTGGTCGCGCCAGTCCTGGCTGCCGCCGGTGCGCTCGTCGCCGGTGCGGGTGTAACCGCGGAAGTGCGGCGAGTTGAGGTTGCTCACGGAGAGCCGGTCGGCTTCCGGGAGTGCGAAGAAGGCCCGCATGGCGCTGGTCAGGGCGGTGGTCTCGGCCGCGGTTATGCCGTGGCCGGTGAGCTGGAAGAAGCCCACCTCCGTGGCGGCCGCGCGCAGCGCGCTGCGCAGGCGGGCGCGGTCCTCGGGGCTGCCGTCGGCGAGCGACAGGTCGATCACGGGGAGGGTGGCGGGGAACGGCTGCTTGGTCATGGATGACATCCGCTGAGGTCGGTGCCCCGGCTGGTCCGGTGGTTGCCGGAATGCCGTCGCTGTCGCCTGGTGGGTGGGGGCGGGTGCAGCGGTGCCGGGGGAGGGTGGGAAGGGCGAGATCAGCTGGAGCGTCGACAGGCCGTGCTCGTGACGCGGCACAGGTCCACGTGGCGACGACGCATAAGGATAAGCATGCGACCATCCTAGATGACCTTATGGGCGGTGGTCGAACACGTTTCGGCAAACTCCTGTGGCATGTGCCACTGCCGCGGCATCGAGCCGCGTCCGGCGCGCTCACCGCCCGAGGTCCCGGGCCGCCAGCTCGCGCAGTTCGGTCTTGCGGACCTTGCCGCTCACCGTCATCGGGAACGCCTCCACCACCCGCACGTGGCGGGGCGTCTTGAAGTGCGCGAGCCGCCCGTCGCAGTACGCGGCCACGTCCTCGACGCCGAGCGTGCCGGCCGGGTCGCGCAGGACCACGAAGGCGAAGACCTCCTCGCCGTACCTGGGGTCGGGCACCCCGACCACCTGGACGTCCGCGATCGCCGGGTGGCTGTGCAGGAACTCCTCGATCTCGCGCGGGTACACGTTCTCCCCGCCGCGGATGATCACGTCCTTGATCCGCCCGACCACGGACAGGTAGTCGTCCTCGCGCAGCACGGCCAGGTCGCCGGTGTGCATCCAGCCCTCGGCGTCGACCGCCTCGGCCGTCCGCTCGGGCTCGTTCCAGTACCCGAGCATCACCGAGTACCCCCGGGTGCACAGCTCGCCGGGTGTGCCGCGCGGCACCGTCCGGCCGGTTGCCGGGTCGGCCACCTTGACCTCGACCTGCGGCATCGCCCGGCCGACCGTCTCGGTGCGGTGCGCCAGGTCGTCCTCGCGCCTGGTCATGGTGGAGACCGGCGAGGTCTCCGTCATCCCGTACACGATGGCCACCTCGGCCATGTGCATGTCCGACTGGACCCGTTTCATCACCTCCGCCGGGCAGGGCGAGCCGCCCATCAGGCCGGTGCGCAGCGAGGAGAGGTCGTACGAGGCGAAGTCGGGCAGGCCGAGTTCGGCGATGAACATGGTCGGCACCCCGTACAGCGAGGTGGCCCGTTCGGTGGCGACGGCGCGCAGCGCGGCCGCCGGGTCGAAGCCCTGCGAGGGGATCACCACGCAGGAGGCGTGGCTGAGCGCCGCGAGGTTGCCGATCACCATGCCGAAGCAGTGGTAGAACGGCACCGGCACGCAGATCCGGTCCTGCTCGGTGTACCCGAGCAACTCGCCCACCGAGTGGGCGTTGTTGAGGATGTTCCGGTGGGAGAGGGTGGCCCCCTTGGGGAAGCCGGTGGTGCCGGAGGTGTACTGGATGTTGATCGGGTCGTCGCACCGCAGCGCGGGGAAGTCCCCCTCGGGTCCGGCCAGTTGCTTCCACTCCGGGGTGCCGATCCACAGGGTCTCCCGCAGTGCGGGACACCGGCCGTCGGCCAGCACCTCGCCGACCATCGCCCGGTAGTCGCTGCTGCGGTAGGCGGGCTGGGCGACCAGCAGGGCGACTCCGGACTGGTTCAGCACGTACGCCAACTCGTGGCTGCGGTAAGCCGGGTTGATGTTCACCAGGATCGCGCCGAGGCGGGCGGTGGCGTACTGCACCAGCACCCACTCCGGGCAGTTCAGTGCCCAGATGCCCACCCGGTCGCCCTCGGTCACCCCGCGCGCCCGCAGCCCCCGCGCCAACCGGTCGACGTCCTCGGCCAGTTCGCGGTACGTCCAGCGCCGCCCGCTCGGGACGTCCACCAGCGCCTCCCGGTCCGGGAAGGCGGACACCACCTGGTCGAGACGCTCCCCGATGGTGCAGGTCAGCAGTGGACTGCCCGTGCTGCCACGGGAGTAGGACGCGTGCTCGGTCACCGTTGGACCTCCGGCTCTTGCGGTTGGGCACGGGCGTGGTGCGGAGTGCTGCCGGGAACTGCGGTGTGCCCGACCAGGCTTGGTCAACGGCGCCGGTTCGTCAAGACACCTCGCCTGCCCGTATGGGCGGTACGGGGTCGCAGGGCCGTGGAACTGGTAGACAGGGTGCTCACCTCCGGCTACGGGGCGGTTGAGGGAGACGGATGCAGGTCGGGCGGATTGACATCGAGCGGCTCGACGCCGGGCGGCTCGACCCGGTGGCGGGGCGGATCCTGGACGCGGCCCTGCAGCAGTTCACCCGCAGCGGGCTGCGCCGCTCGACCGTGGACGACGTGGCCAGGCGGGCCAAGGTCTCCCGGGTGACGGTCTACCGGCGCTTCGGGAGCAAGGAGGGCCTGGTCGCGTTCTGCCTGCTGCGCGAGTCGCGCCGCTTCCTCGCGGTGCTGGACGCGGCCGTGGCGGAGCTGCCGTCGATCGAGGAGCGGGTCGCCGAAGGTTTCGCCGTGACCCTGCGGCACATCAGGAGCCACCCGTTGATGGGCGGACTGCTGCGGCTGGAGCCCGACGTGGTGCTGCCCTTCCTGACGGTGGACGGCGGTCCGGTGCTGGTCGCCGTCCGCGACCATGTCGCCGAGCGCCTCCGGCGGGAGGGGGTGGGCGGTGCCGGGAACGGCGGTGCAGGTGGTGCGGGCGGTGCAGGGGGTTCGGAGGCTGCGGCGGTGGCCGAGCTGATGGTGCGGGTGGTGGTCTCCTTCCTGCTCACGCCGGCCAGCTGCATCGAGCTGGACGACGCCGACCGGGCGCGGGACTTCGCCCGCCGCTTCCTGGTGCCGCTACTGCGGCGTCACTGAGGGTGGCGGCCCGGGTGCCGCGGGTGGGGCCGTCGGTGAAGGCACCGATTTGTTCGCGATTGTTCGCGCCGGGCTCTTGACCTGCGGTGAATACGGAGGAAACTGGTCAATACACCGGAAAACCGGACAGAGCCACAGTGGCTGATGGAGACGTCCACCGGCTGTCGTGACAATGATCCAGGCTCTGGCTAAGCCCCCGGCACGTCCGCCCGATACCGGAACCGACAGCGACGACTGAAGGCCTACGGTTCGAGAACGGGACTACCGGGGACTGTCATGTCCGGACGCGGTGCGCTCCGCACCCGTGAAGGTCCGCACCCGTGAAGGTCCGCGCCGGCCGGCCCGTGGCGATCGAGCGCGTCCCGTGGGGGCCGGGCGCGTGGAGACCAGGGGCGTGGAGGCCGGGCCCGTCAGGAGGCCGAGCCCGTGAAGGGGCAGCCGCCGCTCTTCCCGCTCTGCCCGGAGTTCTCCTTGCCGCTCTGCTCGAAGGTGCCGAGCTCACTGACCCGGTAACCGTTCGGGTAGCCCCTGACCTGGCTGCTCTCGCGGGCCGGGGCCGGCCTGCGGCGCGGCGGCAGCAGCCGGACCACCCGCCCGCGCATCCGCATCCCGGCCCGAACGGCTTTCTGCAGCACGGCGGATGGCCGCGGATAGCCGAAGGCCTCGCGCAGCGGGTCGTCCAGCAGGCAGATCGACGAGGCCCGCATCGCGCCGCCGAGCGCCTTCGGGTACCAGCTCGCGGTCAGGTCGAGGGTGGCGTCGGAGACGTCCCGGCCACCCTGGTCGAAGCCGAAGTTGGCCCGCTCGTAGTCGTCCAGCAGCCGCTCGAACTCCTCGTACGTCTCCGGGACGTCCCGCAGTCCCATGTACCGGCCGAGCCGGCGGTAGTAGTTGACGGCGGCCCGCACCTCGTGCGGCGAGTACGGCCGCCAGCCGTAGTCGTCCAGCCAGCGCTTGGGGACGACGACGAAGGTCGAGAGGACGTAGACGTAGTCCTCGTCGGAGATGTCGTAGCGCCGGTGCATCTGGTTCATCCGGCGGATCGCCTCGCGGCCCTGAGCGGACTCGAAGCCGTGCTCCAGCACCGCGTCCAGGATCAGCACCGTGTCGTCGTACCGCTTCTGCGTGCGCTCGGTGAACTCGCCCGTCCGGGCCAGCAGTCGGCCGATGCTCGGCACGGCGTAGGTGCGGTAGAGGGCGAAGCCGAGTGACTGGTTGGTGTCCCAGGGGAACTCGTACTGGCTGCTGATCCGGTAGATCTCGGCGAAGTCCGTCTCGGGGTCGAGCTGGTGTATCCGGTCCAACCAGACGTGACGCTTCATCGGGATCCTTCGTCGGCCGCGCTGCCGCGACCGGGTGGTGCTGAACGGTTGCCCAGACTCTACGGCTTGACGGGACGTCGAGGCGAGGGGGCCGGTCGGATCTCCGGTGAACGGGTGGAGGGTGATCGGTGAGGGCCGGGGCCCGGCCCGGGCGGCCGTCCGTTCGGGCGGCTGTCCGTTCGGGCGGCTCCGGTCGTCCCGGGCGTCGCCGTCCGGTGCCCGCGCTCGGCTCGGACCGCCGGTTTCAGGCCGGGCCGCTGGTTCGGGCCGGGCCGCTGGTTCGGGCCGGGGTGCCGGTTCAGGTCGGACTACCATGAAATGCGAGGTTTCTCGGTGCCCGGACCGCAGTGGTAGGGAGGCCGGTATGGCGTTCGAGAATGCTGTTCTCGGAGGAGTGGACGGCTCCCGCTACCTGCCGATCTCCGAGCACGGTCTGATCGGTGATCTCCGCACCGCCGCGCTCGTGGGCACCAACGGCACCATCGACTGGTACTGCTGCCCGCGCTTCGACGCGCCCAGCGTGTTCGCGTCCATCCTCGACGCCGACCGGGGCGGATCGTTCGAACTGGCCGCCGACGTGCCGACCCGCACCCGGCAGTTCTACTTCCCCGACACCAACGTGCTGATCACACGGTTCTTCGCGGCCGACGGGGTGGCGGAGATCCAGGACTTCATGCCGGTCGTCGACGAGTCGCGCGAGGCGGGCCGGCACCGGCTGATCCGGCGCGTGGTCTGCGTCCGGGGAACGCTGCCGTTCCGGGCGAGGGTGGCTCCGCGCTTCGGCTACGGGGCCGAACCGCACTCGGTGCAGCTGCGGGACCACGAGGCGATCTTCCAGTCCCGGTCGCTGTCGCTGTCGCTGACGGCCACCGCGACGCTCGAGAGCGACGGCCGGGACGTCTGGGCGCACTTCAAGCTCCTCGAGGGCGAGTCCGTGGTGTTCGCCCTCGACCGGATCGGCGACGAGGTCAGGCCCCGGGCCTGTCCCCGGGCCGAGGCGGAGGACCAGTTCGGGGCGACCGTCAGGTTCTGGCGCCGCTGGCTGGCGGGCTCGCGCTACCACGGACGGTGGCGGGAGACGGTGCACCGCTCCGCACTGGCGCTCAAGCTGCTCACCTACGCGCCGACCGGCGCGATCGTGGCAGCGCCGACGACCAGCCTGCCCGAACAGATCGGCGGCGAGCGCAACTGGGACTACCGCTACGTGTGGGTCCGCGACGCCGCCTTCTGCATCTACGCCATGCTCCGGCTGGGCTTCACCTCGGAGGCCGAGGCGTTCATGGGCTTCCTGGACGAGCGGTGCATCCTCCGGGGTCCCGGGCAGGGCGTCGGTGCCACGGGCCCGCTCCAGATCATGTACGGCATCGACGGGCGCTGCGACCTGCCCGAGTACGAGCTGTCCCACCTGGAGGGCTACCTCGGATCCGCTCCGGTGCGGGTGGGGAACGCCGCCACCGGCCAACTCCAGCTGGACATCTACGGGGCGCTGATCGACTCCGTCTACCTGTACGACAAGTGGGGGCAGCCCATCAGCAGCGACCGCTGGGACGAGGTCGGCTTGGTGGTGGACTGGCTCTGCGACAACTGGGACCAGCCCGACGAGGGTGTCTGGGAGACCCGGGGCGGCCGGAAGAACTTCCTGTACTCGCGGCTGATGTGCTGGGTGGCGATAGAGCGGGCCATCCGGACGGCGAACCGGCGCGGACTGCCGGCCGACCTGCCCCGCTGGCGGCAGAGCCGGGACGCGATCTACCGGCAGATCATGCGGCAGGGCTGGTCGGCCGAGCGGGGAGCGTTCGTCCAGGGGCTGGGCAGCGACGTGCTCGACGCCTCCCTGCTGATGATGCCGATGGCCAAGTTCATCTCGCCCACCGACCCCAAGTGGCTCTCGACCCTCGACGTGCTCACCACGGACCTGGTGTCCGACTCGCTGGTCTACCGCTACGACCCGGAGGCCAGCCCGGACGGCCTGCGGGGGACCGAGGGCACCTTCTCGATCTGCTCGTTCTGGTACGTCGAGGCACTGGCCCGCGCCGGGCGGCTGGAGGAGGCCCGGCTGGCCTTCGAGAAGATGCTCACCTATGCCAACCACCTCGGCCTCTACGCCGAGGAGATCGGTCCGACCGGCGAGCAGCTGGGCAACTTCCCGCAGGCGTTCACCCACCTTTCGCTGATCAGCGCCGCGTTCAACCTGGACCGCGCGCTCGGCTGAACCGGGTACTCGGCCGAACCAGGAGCTCGGCTGAACCGGGCGCCGCCGACCGGCCGTCCTCGCTGCCAGGTGTTCGAATATGGCGTGCGCGTGCGAATGGGTGCGGAGCGTGACCGGTCCGTCTCGCTTCTCTGCATATGTGCAGATCAGGGCGTTTCTGTCGCTCTATCAGATAGTTGGACTTGAATATCACTGAACATATGTTCGATCCTGAAGTGTGCCCACTTTCGATTCCGCGCTGCTCCGCCCGGCCGCCCTCGCGTCGACCGGAGAAGACCTGCTGCCCGTCCTCCCGGCACTGGCACCGCTGCTGCCCGGTGGCGGGCTGCGGCGCGGCGCGGCGGTCTCGGTGCAGGGCGACACCGGTCTGCTGCTGGCGCTGGCGGCCGGCGCGGCGGCGGTCGAGGGCACCTGGTCGGCGGCCGTGGGACTGCCCGACCTCGGGCTGGCGGCCGCCGCCGGATACGGCTTCGACCTGCGCCGGCTGCTGCTCGTTGACGACCCCGGGCAGCACTGGCCGGAGGTCGTCGCGGCCCTGTCCGGGGCGGTCGGTCTGATCCTGCTGCGCCCGGACGGCCCGGTACCCGCGCAGCTGGCGGCCCGGCTCACCGCCGTGCTGCGGCGCGGCGGCTGCGCACTGCTGGTGGCCGGCCCCTGGCCGGGAGCCGGGTTGCGGCTGGGCGTGAGGTCGGCGCGCTGGTTCGGCCTGGGCGAGGGGTACGGACAACTGCTGGGACGGCAGGCCGAGGTCGCGGCAGAGGGACGCGGAGCCGGAGCCCGCGTCCGGACGGCCCGCCTGTGGCTGCCGGACGAACACGGTGCGGCACGGGTGGTCGAACCTGGCGAGTCGGGCGGGGTGTTGCCTGCCGGGGCGCTGCCTGCCGGGGCGGCACCTGTCGGGGCGGCGCCCGTCGGGGTTGCCGGGGTTGCCGGAGGCGCAGGGGTCGCCGCACCGGAGCCGGCGCTCGGCGGTCTCGGGCTGGCGGTGGTGTGAGTGGGCGTGGAGACGGGGGCGGTGGGTCCAGTGACGTGAGTGGTGCGGCGGTGTGAGATGGCGACGACGGTGACCGTGGAGTGGGGTTCGGACCGGGGCTCGGGCTCGGGCTCGAATTCCGGTTCGGGCGTGCCGCGAGTGCTGGTGGTGTGGTGTCCGGACTGGCCGGTCGTGGCCACGGTGCCGGAGGCCGCCGGTACGGACCGTGCGGTGGCGGTACTGGAATCCGGACGGGTGCTGGCCTGTTCGGACGCGGCCCGTGCCGCAGGCGTACGCCGTGGACAGCGGCTGCGGCTGGCCCAGCGGCTCTGCCCGGAACTGGAGCTCCGGGACCGTGACCCGGAAGCCGAGACCCGTCTGTTCGAACCGGTGGTCGCTGCGGTGGAGGCGTTCACGCCCCGGGTCGAGGTGCTGCGGCCGGGGATGTGCGCGATCCCGGTCAAAGGGCCGAGCCGCTACTTCGGCGGCGAGGAGGCGCTGGCTGCCCAGGTGCACACGGCGGTCGCCGAGACCCTCGGCCGAGGCGTGTCCCGTCTCGCGCCCGATGCCCCGGCCGACGGTCCGGCCGATGCCCCGGCCGACGTGCCCCCGCCGGAGGAACGCGTACCGCCGTCACCGCTGCTGACCCACGGGGAGGGTGGACGGTCGGCCGAGGTACGGGCGTTGCCGCTGCACGGGGACGACGGCGGCGGTGGCGGCAGAGGTCCGTCGGAGGAGGGGCGGGCGACTTGTGCGGTCACACCGCTGCACCGTGAACCCGAGGGCGGTGATCGGGCCACGTCCGTGGCCCGGGCATCTGCGACCACAGCACCGGCACCGGCGGCAGCAGCGGCGGCGGCCCGGGAGCCCGGTGAGGCCGAAGGGCTCCGGGAGTTCAGGGAGTTCAGGGAAGCCGGAGAGGCCGGGGAGTTCCGGGTGGAAGCGCCGGAGATGCCGCCGCGTTGCCAGGTCGGAGTGGCCGACGGGCTGTTCGCAGCGGTGCTCGCGGCCCGTGCCGGGGTGCTCGTGCCGGACGGCAGGACGGGGGAGTTCCTCGCCCCGTACCCCGTGACCGCGCTCGGGGACGAGCCGTTGACCGAACTGCTGGTCCGACTCGGGGTGCACACCGTCGGCGGTTTCGCCGCACTCTCCGGACGGGCGGTTGCCGACCGCTTCGGCCCCACCGGGACGGCCGCACACCGCCGCGCCCGCGGACTGCAGTCACGTCCGCTCGTCCCCCGCCCCGAGGGCCTGGACCTCACGGTGGAACACCGCTTCGACCCGCCGGAGCTGCTCGCCGAACCGCTGATCTTCGTGGCCCGCACGCTCGCCGAGCAGTTGCATGCCCGGTTGGCCGCGGCCGGACTGGCCTGCCGACGGGTCGCCGTCGAGGTGACCTGCGCCGACGGTCGTACCGTCTCCCGCCTCTGGCGGCACGACGGCAGACTCGGTCCCTTCGCGCTCGCCGAACGCGTCCGCTGGCAGCTCCAGGCCTGGCAGACCGCAGGCACCTTCGCGGCGCAGGCATCGGCCCCGGACGACAGCGGCAGCAGCAGTGACAGCGACGACAGCGGCCCGGCCCTCGGCGCGGCGGCCGGCTTCACCGCGCTGCGCCTCGCCCCCGACGGCCTGGCACCCGATCGGGGACGGCAGCTGGCGCTCTGGGGCCAGGCCGTGGCCGAGGACCGGGTCGAACGTGCCGTCGCCCGGGTGCAGGCGGTGCTCGGGCACGCCGGACTGCGCCGGATCGAGCCGGCCGGCGGCCGGGGCCCGGCGGAGCAACTGGCACGGGTGCCCTGGGGAGAGGTGCACGAGGCACCTGCACCCGCCCCCTGGCCGGGTCGGGTGCAGGACCCGGCACCCTCCGTGGTGCCCCGCAGCCCGGTGCCGGTCACCGTCCTGGACCCGGACGGACAACCCGTCACCGTCAGCGGACGAGCCGAGGTGTCCGCTCCGCCGTCCCGGCTCGTCCTGGACGGAAGGCTGCTGGAGGTCACCGGCTGGACCGGGCCCTGGCCCGCTGTCGAGTACTGGTGGGATCCGGCCCGGCGCCGCCGCCGGGCCCGCTTCCAGATCACGGTGGCCGGTGACCGGGCCCTGATGCTCACTGTCGAGGACGGCCGCTGGTCCGTCGAGGCGGCCTATGACTGACACCGCCCACGCCCGGTACCGCCCACGGCTGACACCGCCTGCGCCCGGTACCGCCTGCGCCCGGTACCGCCACGCCTGCGACAGCGCACGGACGGAAGGGGGACCCCGAGACACCGAACCGCACCGGCACCATCCCCGACCACCCCACGGAGCACGATCCGCGATGGGATTCACCAGCCACCCCTCGCTCCCCTGGAGCGAGTTGCGCCGCCGCATGGCGGGCCGACCGGGCGAGCCCGACCGGCCCGGCGGCGATGTGGTGCCGCTGCACCGCCGTCCGGCCTCGCGGACGCCGCCCCCCTCCCCGCCGGGGGCGGCCGTCCCGTGGGCGGAGCTGCACACCCACTCCGCGTTCAGCTTCCTCGACGGCGCGAGCGACCCCGAGGTGCTGGCCGAGGAGGCCGTCCGGCTCGGCATCGAGACCGTCGGGCTCACCGATCACGACGGCCTCTACGGGGTGGTCCGATTCGCCGACGCGGCAAGGGACGCAGGGCTTCGGACCGTCTTCGGTGCCGAGCTCGGCCTGAGTCCCGACGAGCACCTGCTGGTCCTGGCCCGCAATCCGGCGGGTTACCGCAGCCTGTCCGGCGAGATCAGTGCCGCCCAGCTCGCGGGCGGCGCGAAGAACCGTCCGGCGTACGACTTCGCCCGGCTCGCCGCCGCCCACCGGGGCCAGTGGGCGGTGCTCACCGGCTGCCGAAAGGGGCGGGTAGCCGCTGCCCTCGCCACCGGCGGTCCGGCGGCGGCCGAGCGGGAACTCCACCGGCTCACCGAGGCGTTCGGCCGGGAGAACGTCTACGTCGAACTGATCGACCAGCGCCTGCCCGGTGACGACCTGCGCAACGCCCGGCTGGCCGCGCTCGCGGCCGGACTCGGCCTGACCGCCGTCGCCTCCAACAACGTGCACCACGCCACCCCGGCCGAGGCCCGGCTGGCCCAGGGGCTGGCCGCGCTGCACGAACGCCGCACGGTCGAGCAGGCGGCCGGCTGGACGATGGCCTCGGGCACGGCCCATCTGCGGTCGGGCCGCGAGATGGCCGCCCGGCTGGCCCGCTACCCGGGCGTCCAGCAGGCCACCGTGGAGCTGGGCCGCGCCTGCGCCTTCGACTTCGGCGGACTGGACCCCCGGCTCCCGGGCTTCCCGGTGCCCGAGGGACACAGCGAGAGCAGCCATCTGCGCGCCCTGGTCGCCGAGGCCGGGCCGGTCCGGTTCGGCGCGGACAACGAACCCGCGCTGCGCCAGCTCGCCCGCGAACTCGAGGTGATCGAACAGCTCGATCTGGCCGGGTACTTCCTCATCGTCCACGACATCGTGGACTTCTGCCGGGAGCAGGACATCTGGTGCCAGGGCCGGGGCTCCGCCGCCAACTCCGCCGTCTGCTACGCCCTCGGCATCACCGCCGTGGACCCGATCCACTACCGCCTGCTCTTCGAGCGCTTCCTCAGCCTCGAACGCGACGGGCCGCCCGACATCGACCTCGACATCGAGAACCGCCGCCGCGAGGAGGTCATCCAGTACGTCTACCGGCGCTACGGGCGCGAGCACGCCGCCCAGGTCGCCAACGTCATCACCTACCGGCCCCGGCTCGCGCTGCGCGACGCGGCCCGGGTGCTCGGCTACCCGCAGGGGCAGATCGAGGGCTTCACCCGGCAGGCCGACTTCCGCAGCCCGCCGGGCGCGGACGCGGTGATCCCCGCCGACGTGCTCGACCTCGGCCGCCAACTCCACGGACTGCCCAGGCACCTGGGGATCCACTCGGGCGGCATGGTGCTCACCAGGGAACCGGTCGGCGAGATCTGCCCCACCGAGTGGGCCCGGATGCCGGGGCGTTCGGTGCTGCAGTGGGACAAGGACTCCACCGCCGGAGCCGGACTGGTCAAGATCGACCTGCTCGGCCTGGGCATGCTCTCCGCACTGCACGACACCTGCGACCTGATCGCCGCCCACCACGGCCGCCGCCTCGACCTGGCGGGCATCCCGGACGACGACGCGGCGGTGTACGAGATGCTCTGCCGGGCCGACACGGTCGGTGTCTTCCAGGTCGAGTCGCGAGCCCAGATGGCCACCCTGCCGAGGCTGGAGCCGCGCCACTTCTACGACCTGGTGGTCGAGGTCGCGCTGATCCGGCCCGGACCGATCCAGGGCGGCTCGGTCCACCCCTATCTGCGCCGACGCGCCGGGGCCGAACCGGCCCGCTGCCCGCACCCGTTGATGGAGAACGCCCTGAGCAAGACCCTCGGGGTGCCGCTGTTCCAGGAGCAGATGATGCAACTGGCCATCGACTGCGCCGGGTTCAGCCCGGCCGAGGCCGACCGGCTGCGGCAGGCGATGGGCGCCAAACGCTCCCACCGGCGGGTCGCCGAACTGCGGCAGCGCCTGCTGGACGGCATGGCCGAGCGCGGCATCCCCGCCGACATCGCCGAGGACGTCTACACCAAGATCGAAGCGTTCTCCAGCTACGGCTTCCCGGAGAGCCACGCGATCAGTTTTGCCTATCTGGTGTACGCCAGCGCGTGGCTCAAGCACCACTACCCGGCCGCCTTCACCTGCGCCCTGCTGGCCAACCAGCCCATGGGTTTCTACTCGCCGCTGAGCCTGGTCGCCGATGTCCGGCGGCACGGCGTCGAGGTCCGTGGGGTGGACGTCAACGCCAGCAGGCCGGGCCCGACCCTGGAGCCCGAGCCCGAGCCCGAGCCCGAGCCCGAGCCCGAGCCCGAGCCGTGCGGCCGTACCGCCGTCAGGCCGTCCGCCGGCCCGCCCGACCGCCAACCCGCCGTCCGCCAGCCCGCCATCCGGCTCGGGCTCACCGCTGTCAGAGGGCTCGGTGCCCCGCAGGCGGAGGTGATCGCCGCCGGGCAGCCCTACGCGGACCTGGAGGACTTCGCCTGCCGTACCGCCCTGCCGACGTCCGTCCTGGAGGCGCTGGCCACGGCCGGGGCCTTCGGCTGCTTCGGACTGACCAGGCGTCAGGCACTCTGGTCCGCCGGGGCGTACGCGACCGTCTCGCCGGACAGCCTGCCGGGCACGGCCCCCGGTGTGGACGCTCCGCCGCTGCCCGCGATGACCCCGGTCGAGGAGACCATTGCCGACCTCTGGGCCACCGGGACCTCCGCCACCAGTCACCCCGTGCAGCATCTGCGCCCGGCCCTCGACCGGGGCGGCGCCCTGCCGGCGTCGGCCCTGCCCGGGGTCGAGCCCGGCACCTCCGTCCTGGTCGGCGGACTGGTGACGCACCGCCAGCGGCCCCCGACGGCAGGCGGTGTCCTCTTCCTCAGCCTGGAGGACGAGACCGGCCTGATCAACGTCGTCTGCAGCCGCCCGGTCTGGGAGCCCAACCGCCGCACCGCCCTGGACCGGGCCGGACTCCTGGTCCAGGGTCTCGTCGAGCGCAACCACGGCGCCACCAACCTGGTCGCCACCCGCCTGACCGCCCTCCGGATCGGTGTCTGAGGGGAGCGGCGTCCGAGAGGGCGGCGTCCGAGAGGGCGGCGTCCGAGAGGGGCGGCGTCCGAGGCCGACGGGCCGGGTGCGGGCCGGTCGGCGCGTCCGGGCCGTGCCGACAGCGGGAGTTTCCGGCTTCCCGTCCGGTGGTTCCCGTCCGGCGGCCGGACGCTCAGCGGACGGGTTTCGGCGGGTGGAGCGTGCCGGGGTGGTCGACGAGGGCGGCGGCGACAGCGGCCTCGGCGTGCAGGCGGGTGGTGGCGAAGACCGGGACGGGGCTGTGCTCGGGGGCGATGAGAAGTTCGATCTCGGTGCAGCCGAGGATGACTCCCTCCGCTCCGGCGGCGACCAGCTCGTCGATGACTGCCTGGTAGGCCAGGCGCGACTCCGCTCGGATGACGCCCTGGCACAGTTCCTCGTAGATGACCCGGTGGACCGTGGCGCGGCTGTCGGGGGACGGGACGAGGACATCCAGCCCGTGGTCGGCCAGACGGCCACGGTAGAAGTCCTGTTCCATGGTGAACGCCGTGCCGAGCAGACCGACTCGGCGCACCCCGGCAGCCCGGACGGCAGCCCCCGTGGTGTCGGCGAGGTGGAGCAGCGGGATCCCGACGGCCGCCGCGACCTGGTCGGCGACCTTGTGCATGGTGTTGGTGCAGATCAGCAGCAGGTCCGCGCCTGCGGCCGCCAGTGCTTCGGCGGCGGAGGCGAGCACCTCACCGGCCTCCTCCCAGCGTCCTTCGACCTGGAGGCGCTCGATCTCCGCGAAGTCGACCGAGTAGAGCACGCACCGGGCCGAGTGCAGGCCGCCCAGTTGCTCCCTGGTCAGTTCGTTCAGCAGACGGTAGTACTCCGCCGTGGATTCCCAGCTCATTCCGCCGAGCAGGCCGATGGTCTTCATCGGCCAACTCTCGCATGCCCGGAGGCCGGGGGGATCAGCTGGTCAGCCGGCCGGGCCCGACGGGTCGGCACGGGCGTTCCGGCCGAGCACGGCGGAGCGGTACTGCTCGAAGGAGGTGTCCACCCTGGCCTCCGCCGGGCTGACCCGCTTGCTGCTCGCGGGAGCGGACGTCTCCCCGGCGGCCGATGCGGCGGCAGCGGAAGTCGCGGCGGTGGAAGCCACGGCGGAGGACAGGAGGCCGACAGCGAGGAGTGCCGCGAAGCCGGCCGCCACGGTGTGGAGCCGGCCACCGGGTCGAGCGTGGAACCGGTGCGGAGTCGACCGTGGGATCGTGTGCGCCGCTTCATGACGCACAGTCAACCATTCGTCAACAGAGGTGGTGAATCGCTCGATGGAGGGATATTCGGCTCAACTCGCCGCCCTCGAAGGCCGCCCCTCTCCCGGGGGGCCCGCGAACGCCTGGGCGATCGGCAGCCAGGCCGACGCGGTTGCGCCCTCGGCGCGCAGCACCAGGTCGTCCCGGTGCCGCCGCTTGGTCACCAGCAGGCAGAAGTCCAGCGCGGGACCGGTCACCCGGTCCTCCGCGTCCTCGGCCCCCCAGGTCCACAGCTCGCCGTCGGGCGCCGTGAGTTCGACCCGGATCGGCCGGTCCGGCGGCGGCACCGGCAGTCCGTGCTGCGCGAACGCGAACCCCATGGTGCGTACGCCGAGGTGGGCCACCTGCCGCAGTCGGGCGGTCGGCTTGCGCTCCACGTCGAGGGCGTCCGCGACGTCCTGCCCGTGCGCCCAGGTCTCCATCAGCCGGGCGGTGGCCATCGTGGCGGGCTTCATCGGCGGACCGAACCACGGCAGTCGAAGTCCCGCCGCCTCGGCCTCCCGCAGTGCGGAGGCCAGTTCCTCCCGGCCGGCGCGCCAGCGTCCCAGCAGCGCGGCGGGCTCCTCGCCCACGCCCTCCGCCGCACCCGCCTCGACGGGATCCGCACCGGAGGTGAACTCGCCTTCGGTGGCGGCCCGGAAGCCCTCGGCGTCGCGCGCCGCGAGCAGCGACCAGCGGTCCGTCCAGGCCAGGTGGGCGATCTGGTGGGCGATGGTCCACCCGACGGCCGGGGTCGGGGTGGTGAGCCCGGCACGGTCCAGTCCGGCGACCAGGTCGTCCAGGTCGGCACTCTCGGCCCGCAGGTCGTCCAGGAGCGCGGTGAGGTCTGCCATCGGTCTGCCTCTCCAGCCTTCCGTCGGTGGTGTGACGGCGGTCCGCCGGCACCCGTCGGCACCCGCTGGAGCCGACGGCGTCCGCAGCGTAACTGCTGTGACGGGCCGGGCGGAACGGGTCCGCCCGGAACTCTTCCGTCCAAGGGGTGCGAGCCGCGGTGCCGGGCGTCGACCTTCCGACCCGACCCGGGGACCACCGCCCGGCGTACCCGCAGCCCCCGTGCCCGCCCGCACCGGCGCCTGCCCGCCCATGCCCGCGTTGCCGTCTCCGGTCACCCGGAGAGTGCGATGCGCGAGCCGGGTGTCCGCAACCGGGCCGAACCGGGCGCAGCAGCAGGCAGGTTCGGCCCGGGCGGGGCCGACCGCCCCTGCCGCACAGCTCAGTTGACCCCGCGCTGCTGCCCCTCCCAGTAGGGCGCCCGCAGTCGGAACTTCTGCAGCTTGCCGGTGGTGGTCCTGGGCAGCGCGTCGCGGAACTCCACCGAGGTCGGCGACTTGTACCCCGCCAGCCGCTGCTTGCAGTGTGCGATCAGCTCGGCCTCGTCGGCGAAGTGGCCGTCCTTGAGCACGACCAGCGCCTTGACCGTCTCGCCCCACCTGGCGTCCGGCACACCGATCACCGCGACCTCCAGCACCGCCGGGTGGCGGTACAGGCAGTCCTCCACCTCGATCGAGGAGACGTTCTCGCCGCCGGAGATGATGACGTCCTTCTTCCGGTCGGCGATGGTGAGGGCGCCGTCGGTGAGAGAGCCGCCGTCGCCGGTGTGGAACCAGCCGTCCTCCAGCGCCGCTTCCGTCTCTTCCGGCTGCTGCCAGTAGCCCTCCAGCACCACGTTGGAGCGGACCAGCACCTCGCCCTGCCCGTCCACCCGCAGCTGAGTGCCCAGCGCGGGCGCGCCGGCCTGCGCCAGCTTCTCCGCCCGCTCGGCGGAGGGGAGTCCGTCCCACTCGGCGCGGCTGCGGTTGACCGTGACCAGCGGTGAGGTCTCGGTCAGGCCGTAGATCTGCATGAACTCCCAGCCCAGCTCGTCCTCGAAGCGCTGCACCATCGCGGTGGGCGGCGGCGCGCCGGCGATCACCATGCGGACCCGGTCCCGCCCGGGGATCGGCCCGTCCCAGTCGGCGGCGGCCTCCAGGATCATGGCGGCGACGGCGGGTGCACCGCTCAGGAAGGTCACCCCGTGCCGCTCGACCCGGCGCAGGATCTCGGTGCCGTCCACCTTGCGCAGGACGACGTGCTGCGCGCCCAGCCCGGTCAGCCCGAACGGCATGCCCCAGCCGTTGGCATGGAACATCGGCAGGGTGTGCAGGTAGACGTCCCGGTCGCTCGCCCCGAAGTGCATCGCCATCAGTACCGCGTTGAGCCAGAGGTTGCGGTGGGTGAGCTGAACTCCCTTGGGGCTGGCGGTGGTTCCACTGGTGTAGTTGACGGTGGCGGTCTGCGACTCGGAAATCCGGTGGCGTACCGGCTCGTCGGCGAAGTCGTACAGCACCTCGTCGCTCTCGGCGCCGAGGACGAACCGGTGCTTGACCGGGATCCCGGCCAGTGCCTCGTCCAGCTCCGGATCCACCAGCAGGACGGACGCCCCGCTCTGTTCGACGATGTACGCCACCTCCTCCGCCTTCAGACGGAAGTTGACCGGTACCAGCACCCGGCCGTGGCCGCTCACCCCGTAGAACGAGGTCATCAGGCGGGCGGAGTTGTGCGAGACGACGGCGACCCGCTCGCCGGGGCCGACGCCGAGCCGGTCCAGGCCGGCGGCCTGGGCGCGGGCCAGCTCGGCCATCCGTCGATACGTCACATCGCCCCAGGAGGAGGCGGGCTGGACCGGTTCGTCGATCAGTCCGACGCGGTCTCCGTAGACCAGCTCGGCCCGGTCGAGGAAGTCCATCACGGTGAGTGGAGTCTGCATGACGCCACTGTGCCCGGCCCGGCGGCCTCCCGCCTACCCCTGTCCGGGGACGGCGGAGGCGGCCCGGCGGAGGACGCCACCTGGGACCGGCCACCCGGGACCGGCCACAGGACCGTTCACCCGGGACCGGCCACCCGGCAGCGGCGGGTTCTAGGCCGTCACGCCGTCCGTCACACGACTTTTCACGCGGTCCGTCACGGCATCCGGCACAACGTCCGTCACGGCATCGCTCACGACGCCGGTCACACCGGCCGTGCGCAGCGCGGACGCGAGGCGGTCGCGCACCTCGCTCTGCGCCGCGATCCGCCGTTCCAGGACGGCGAGCCGGTCCAGTGCCACCTGCAAGCCCTCGGCGGAAGGCACGGCGGAGCTCAGGTCGCCGTCCAGGCACGGCAGGAAGACCCGGACGTCGTCGACGGTCAGCCCGGCATCGAGCAGGTGGCGGATGTTGTGCACCCGGTTGACCGCTCCGGATCCGTACCGGCGGTAGCCGTTGTCCGCACGCTCGGAGTGGATCAGGCCGGACTGCTCGTAGTGCCGCAGGGAGCGGACCGACACGCCTGCGGCCGTGGCCAGTTCACCGATCCGCATCCATTGCCCCCCGCATCCGCCGGTCTCACGCGACGACGGCACCGCCGTCCACCGGGAAGACTACGCCGGTGACGAACGAGCCCTGCGGGGCGGCGAGCTGGGTGATCGCCCAGGCCACCTCCTCGGGTCGGCCGAGCCGGCCCAGCGGGGTGTGGGCCACCTGCCAGTCGCGGATCCGGGCACTCTGCTCCGGAGTGCGGCCCGAGTGCTCGCCGATCGGCGTCT
The DNA here is from genome assembly GCF_042264695.1 of Kitasatospora sp. NPDC056138. Taxonomy (NCBI): domain Bacteria; kingdom Bacillati; phylum Actinomycetota; class Actinomycetes; order Kitasatosporales; family Streptomycetaceae; genus Kitasatospora; species Kitasatospora sp. NPDC056138. The sequence continues at coordinate 147,084 of NZ_JBHJVK010000010.1, forward strand.
CGACTGCGCCGGGAGCGACCGCGACCACCCGGACGCCACGGGGGGCGAGCTCCACCGCCCAGCTGCGGGTGAGGAGTTCGAGCGCGGACTTGGTGGCCGCATACACCGAACTCCCGGGCCAGGCGCGTTGACCGACCGAGGTGGTGACGTTGACGACCACGCCGCGAGCGGCGATCAGCGGAGGGAGCGCGGCCTGGGTGAGCAGGATCGGGGCGACCAGGTTGGTGGCCAGCTGTGGCTCGATCGACGCAGGCGGGATGCTGCCGAGCGCTCCGCTGCGGACGATCCCGGCATTGTTCACCAGGATGTCCAGACGCCCGTGCAGCGCCATGACGGCGTCGACGATCCGTTCGGGCGCGCCGGGAGCGGTGATGTCGGCGGACAGGGGAGTGATGGAGGAGCTCCCACGGGCGGTGGTGTTCCCGCCGAGAGCGGTGGGGTCGGCCGCGTTCCGGTCGGCAGCCGCAGAGGCGGAACCCGCGCCAGAGGCAGTGCGGGAGAAGGAGACGGGGGCAGGGACAGGGGCGGGGGCGGAGGCGGTCGTCTCGGCGAGGGGTCCTGGGCGGCGTCCCACGGCCACCACCCGGGCGCCGAGGGCGGCGAACCCGTGTGCGGTCGCGCGGCCGATTCCGGTCCCCGCGCCCGTGACCACGACGACCTTTCCGTGCAGCGAAGTGCTGTCGATGCTGTTCACGAGGGAGAGCGTGTAACCCTGCCGCCAGTGTCAGGGTCAAGGCGTCCGCTCGGAGACAGGGACAGGTTTGGATCGTGTCCACTCGGCCGTACCGGTGTATCTGGTCGTCCGGGAGGGTGGATCGAGTGCGTCTGGTTGTCCGGATCGCGCTCCGGGGTGCCGAAGATCGTGGCGTCCTGTCACCAATCTGGTTCTTCACCACTTCCGGAGGACTCATGCGCACCTCGATCGCCAGGATTGCCGCTGTCGCGGCCATGGCCGGTATCGCTCTCATCGGCGGGGCCGGCGTGGCCTCCGCCCACCACGACGGCATGCACCCGCAGGGTTCCCTCGCCGTCGGCGGTGACGCGGCCTTCACGGGCACCGGCGCCGGTGTTGCGCTCGCCGTCGGCGGCGACGCCAATTCGTCGGGCGGCGCCGCGCTCGCGGTCGGCGGCGACGCGACCAGCAGCTGACCACAGGGGTCGGCGGCTCGGCCAAGGGGCCGGCCGGGTGCTCAACGGGCGCACCCGGCCGGCCCTCGACCTGTCGGCCGCCGACCGGAGGGGAACCGCTCGGGGCCATGGCCGCCGCTGCTGCCACCGGTGCCACAGCTGTCCTGGCGTCGTCGAGAGACCGTCGGAAGCCGTCGGAAGCCGTCGGAGACGGCCCGGGGGAGCCGGAACGGCCGGTGCCGGACAGCGGCGGCAGCAGCAGTCGGAGGCGGCCGGGGGCAACCGGAGGCCTTGGGAGTCAGCCGAGTTGGATCGAGCGCTTGGCGAGACCCATCCAGAAACCGTCGATGACGCTGCGCTGCGAGCCGAGGTCGGCCTCCCCGGCACCGAGGGTGACGAAGAGCGGTGCGAAGTGCTCGGTACGCGGGTGGGCCAGCTTCCCGGCCGGGGCCTTGCGTTCGAAGTCGAGCAGTGCGTCGAGGTCCTGGGCCGCCAGCGCGCGGCGTCCCCAGTCGTCGAACTCGGCCATCACGGAGGGCACCCGGCCGTCGGGGCTGATCGCCCGCAGGTTGTGGGTGAAGAAGCCGCTGCCGACGATCAGTACGCCCTGGTCGCGCAGCGGGGCCAGCCGACGGCCGATCTCCAGCAGCCGCTGCGGGTCGAGCGTCGGCATCGAGACCTGGAGCACCGGGATGTCGGCCGCCGGGAACATCTCCACCAGCGGCACGTACGCGCCGTGGTCGAGGCCCCGGTCGGGGATGTCCTGGACGGGAGTGCCGGGGGAGCGCAGCAGCTTGCGCACGCTCTCGGCGAGTTCCGGTGCGCCTGGCGCGGCGTACTGGACCCGGTAGTAGTGCTCGGGGAACCCCCAGAAGTCGTAGACCAGCGGGACGGTGGTGGTCGCGCCGAGGGCGAGCGGAGCCTCCTCCCAGTGTGCGGAGATCATCAGGATCGCCGTGGGCCTGGGCAGGTCGGCGGACCAGGCGGCCAGCTCGCCGGGCCAGATCGGGTCGTCGGCCAGGGGCGGTGCGCCGTGCGAGAGGTAGAGGGCGGGCATGCGCGCGGGGGTGGCAGTGCTCATGGTCGGCTTCGGCTTCCAGCTATTAGTTCAAATTTGAACCTTGGGTTTTCGACGGTACACCTTCGTTCGAATTTGAACAACAGGGTAGGATGTCGTCATGGACGAACCCCGTTGGCTCGACGAGCAGGAGATGGCGGCCTGGCGGGGCTTCGTCGTCGCGAGCAACCTGATCGCCCGCCGCCTGGAGCACCAGCTCAAGGAGAACGCCGGACTCTCCCACACGCAGTACGAGATCCTGGTGCAGCTCTCCGCCGCGCCTGACGGTTCACTGCGGATGACCGACCTCGCCGATCGGCTGGTCACCTCGAAGAGCGGCCTGACCTACCAGGTCACCCAGATGGAGAAGGCCGGCATGGTCCGCCGCCGCTCCTGTGCCAGCGACGTGCGCGGGGTCTTCGCCGAGCTGACCGAGGAGGGCTGGCGGGTACTGCGGGCGGCCGCTCCGGGGCACGTGGCCATGGTCCGCGAGGTGCTGATCGACGTACTCGACCGGGAGCAGCTGGCGGTGCTGGGGGAGAGCCTCGGGGAGGTCGGCGCGCGGCTGCGCGCGGCCGAGCGCGGGGGCGTCGAACGCTGACGCCCCGCGGCGCCCTTCCCCGGGGCGGGCGGGGTGTCAGCGGGCGGGTGGTGCGCAGAGGAGGGCGGCGCGCAGGTCGATGCGGTCCTCCAGTCGGGCCAGACTGCGTCCGGTGAGCTCCTCGATCCGGCGGATGCGGTAGTGGACGGTGTTGACGTGGAGGTGGAGGGCCTCGGCGGTCCGCGCCCAGGAGCCGTCGTGGTCGAGGAAGGTGTTCAGGGTGCCGAGCAGCGAGACGCTGTTCTCCCGGTCGTGCTCGACGACCGGGGCCAGCAGCCTGCGGTGGAACGCGGTGGTGACCTCGACCGGGATGCCCCGCAACAGATCGGCCAGTGAGCCGAGTTCGACGCTGCTGCCGACCGCGGCCGCGCTGTTGCGGACATCAGTGTCCGTACCGCTGGTGCGGTTGGTCGCCGCCCCGGCGTCCTGCGCGTACGCGGCCTGGACCAGTGCCCCGCGCAGCTGCTCACCGGTCGGGGCGGTGGCGGGGCCGACCCCGGCGCGGAGCCACCGGCGGCCGGTCAGCCTGCTCTGAAGCGCGGGCCAGGCGCTGCGCAGTCCGGCCGTGACTGCTGCGGCCGGGGCGGCGACCAGGCCGACGGCGCCGCCGCGGCCGTCGGTGCCGGCCGCGAAGGGTGCGCCGATCCGGTGCAGCGCCTCCGCGAGCGCGGACACCGCCCAGGCCGCGGCCCACGGCTCCGCCGTGCCGCCGTCCAGCCGTACGGTGACCGGTACGAGTGCGGCGCCGGGGGGCAGGCCACAGGCGGCGAGGGTGTCCAGCAGCTCGGGCTCCGGGCCGTCCTGGGCCACCAACTCGGCTGCCCGCGCCGCCGTCTGGCGCTGTGCGGCGGCGGTGGCCCGCACTCGGGTCGCGAGCGGCGTGAGCAACTCGGCGAGACCGGGCAGCAGCCCGGCTGCCCACGGCTCCGGGACGGTGTGCGGCTGCAACAGCCAGCCGTCGAACGGCGAGTCGTCCTGCGGCCCGATCGGCACGGACCCACGTGCAGCCCCGCCGCCGGTCGTCGAGGAGGCGATCACCCGCCCGCTCGCCGTGACCACCGAGCAGTCCGGCAGCCCGAGCCGGGCGACCGCACGGGCCAGCACCTCGTCCAGCCGGGTCCCGGTGTGCAGCAGGCCGAGCAGTTCGCGCCGGGCGGCCTCGGGGATCGCGGCGACGCCGTGCGAACGGGTCTGGAGATCGCCCCACAGGCGCAGGTAGACCCGGTCGGTGACGGCGCGGAAGCTGGTGCCGGGCGGCACCGACAGCAGCGGGATGCCATGGGTGCGGCAGGCTTCGACCAGGCTCTTTGGCACGGAGCCGTGGGTGCCCTCGCCCGCCAGCAGGGCGGCCACCCCGGCGCTGCGCAGCGAGGTGGCGAAGCGCAGTGCGGCCGTGGTCTGGTCGGGCCGCCACCAGACCAGGCCGCTCAGCACCAGTTCGCCGGGCTGGAGGTAGCGGGCGGGGTCCTGCAGGTCGGTGGAGGTCACGCCGGTGACCTGGCGGCCCAGTAGGTCGGACGTTCCCCAGGCCAGCCCGATGTGCAGGTCGTCCAACTCCAGCAGGTCCCCGACGATCATGTCTCGCTCCTTGCGCTCCGCGCCGTTCCTGCCTCTGGCTTCAGCAAGGGCAAGGTGCGCACAGGCATCGTAAATGCAAGACGAAAGCCCGTAATCCCCTCTTGTCTGATCAACCGAACGAGACCGCCCGGCTCGGTGTCCGACACCAGTCGTCCGCCCAATTGCGCTGCGGCTCCGATCGGTTCGCGGGCACCGGGGGCCGGAGTCGGCGGCGGGAGAACCGTGGATCCGGCCATTGTGGCAGATGCAGGGAATGTAGCCGTTCATCCATTGCATCTGCTGCTGAAAATGTGTGTTCAGTCGGGTATCCGAGAATGGCCATCGGTGTGCTCGGGTACCACCCTTCCGGGCCGCAGGGTGCGACCCGGAGGGGACCGCCGATGAGAACCACGCAGTCCGTGGGCGCAGCACCCGCCACCGCGACGGTCAGGTTCCACGGGCGGCTCGACCAGCCCGTCGAGCTGACCGTGGAACAGCTCCGCACCCTGCCGGTGCACCGGGTCGAGGCGAGCTTCGACTGCCTCAGCAGCGGCCTGCAGCACCACACCTTCGAGGGGCCCAGGCTCTGGGACGTGCTGCGCGCGGCCAAGCCCCGGGTCGACCTCACCGGCCGCAAGCAGCGGCTGCGTCATCTGATCGCACTGACCGGGGCCGACGGCCACTGCGTGGTGCTCTCCTGGGCCGAGATCGACCCGGAGTTCGGCGGGCAGCAGATCCTGCTCGCCACCAGCATCGACGGGACCCCGCTGGACGGGGCGGGCCCGCAGCTGGTCGTCCCCGCCGACGCCTCCGGCGCGCGCTACATCAGCGGCATCACGGCGGTGTGGCTCGGTGCGGTGGGTGACTGAGGGGGCGCGTCAGACCGTCGGCGGGGGAGCCCGGCGGCCCTGCCGTGCAGGCGTCAACCGGTCCGGAGCGGTAGCGTTTTGAGGCCGGTCAGATCCGGTGAGGGCAGGAAGACCGGCGGGTTGTCCGGATCCGTGCGCAGCACCGGGAAGCGGTCCAGCAGGATGTTCAGCGCGATCCGGCCCTCCAGCCGGGCCAGCGGCGCGCCCAGGCAGAAGTGGATGCCGCGCCCGAAGCCGAGGTGCGGGTTGGGGTCGCGGGTGGGGTCGAAGGCCTCGGGGTCGGCGAACTGGCGCCGGTCCCGGTTCGCCGCCGCGATCCGCACCGCGATGACCTCGTCCGCCGGAATCCGCTGTCCGGCGATCTCGACCTCGGTGGTGGTGAGCCGGAAGGTGGTCGCGAACGGGGTCAGCAGGCGCAGCGACTCCTCGATCGCGCCCGGTACCGTCGAGCGGTCGGCGCGCACCCGCGCCGCCTGCTCGGGGTGGGTGTCCAGGCACAGCACCGTGTTGCCGAGCAGCATGGTGGTGGTGATGTGCCCGGCGGTCAGCAGGAGGTTCGCGAAGTTCGCCACCTCCGGGTCGCTCAGCCGCTCGCCGTCGACCTCCGCCTGGACGAGCTGGGTCAGCAGGTCCTCGCGCGGCTTCCGCCTGCGCTCGTCGGCGTGCGCGCGGAGGTAGTCGAGCATCACCTGTGCCTGCGCCATCCGCTTGCGCAGCAGGGCCTGCTGCTCTTCGCCCTGGTCGACCAGCGAGAACTGGTCCTGGTTGTCGAACAGTTGGTCCACCCACTTCCGGAACAGCGGGCGGTCACTGCTCGGTACGCCCAGCAGCTCCGCGATGACGATCACCGGCAGCGGGTACGCCAGGTCGGTCACCAGCTCGAACCGGTCCCGGTCGGCGACCTCGTCCAGCAGTTCGCGGGTGAGGGCGCTGATCCGCGGTTCGAGGCCGGCCACGATCTTCGGGGTGAACGCGTGGCTGACCAGCTTGCGCAGCTTGGCGTGGTCCGGCGGATCCAGCTGCACCAGGTTGCCGGCCGTGACCGCCTCCTCGGCGTCGGGGACGAACCGGCGGACCGTGTGGGAGGAGTACGTCTTCGGGTCACCGAGGATGTCGAGCGCCTCCGGATAGCCGTAGACGTTCCAGAAGCCGAGTTTCTCGTCGTACCGGACCGGGTGCTCCGGCTGCCGTCCGCGCAGCCAGAACTGCTGCGGGTGGCTGCCCCAGGCGTCGACGGGCATGGTCATCGGTGTTCCCCTTCCAGGTGATCGGTGGCCCGGGCGGGTGGTGGCCCGGGTGGTCGTGTTCCGGGGGGTGGTGCCGAGAGTGCGGTCGGCCGGATCAGGCGTGGCGGACCAGGATGTCGCCGTAGCCGGTGCGAGCGCGCACCTCGACGGTCTCGTCGGACTCCGCGGGCCCGGCGAAGGAGCCCAGGCGGCTGTGCAGCGTCCCGTGGTTGGAGTGCACGTCCAGCCAGGCGGCGGTGCCCCGGCGGATGCCGATCTCCAACTCGCCGTACGCACTCTCCAGTTCGACCGAGCCGCGTGCCACCTCGCCGATCCGGATGTCGCCGTTGGCGGTCCTGGCGACGACGACCGCGAGCGCCCGGTCGACGGATATGCCGCCGTTGGCCGCCTTCAGCCGCAGGCCACCGGTGACCTCGCCGATCTCGGTGTCGCCGTTGCCGTTCTTGATCACCGCCGTGCCGTCGATCCCACCGATCCGCACGGCGCCCGACCCGGTGGTGACCTCGGCGGGGCCCGTCGCCCGCTCCACGGTGACGTCGCCGTAGGCGGTGGTCAGTTGCAGCGCGCCGGCCTGGTCGAGCTCGATGTCGCCGTACGAGGTCCTGAACCCGCACTCGCCGAGCCGGCCCCGGCAGCGGAAGTCCGCCATGGCCGCGGTGCCGTGCACGCGGGAGCCGGCGGGCAGCTCGACCATGATGTCGACCGACCCGCCCCGACCGAACAGGGAACGCTGCTTCGGTGCTCTGACCTGCAGCTCTCCATCGGAGTAGGTGACCTGGGTCTGCTCTGCGGCCCGTACGTCGGACTCTCTGCGGTCATTGCTCGGACGTACCTCGACCACGGTGTCGACGCGCTTGCCGCCGGTGATCCGGACCGAGCCGAGGTCGAGTCGGATCGTGGCGGAGATCGGTTCGGGAGTGTCGAAAAATGGCATGGCGGTCCCGTCGTGATGGCTCTGCTGGGTGTCCCCGCTGGCGGGACGGGTGGGTCTCCCCGCTGGTGGGGCCGGTGAGGGGAGGGGGTGCCGGATGCCGGGTCAGCGCACCCAGCCGGTGTAGCTCTGGCCGCTCCAGCGGCTGCTCCGATTGCTCGGCCGGCCGGTGTCCGCGGGCTCCAGGGCGGCACCGACGGCCCGGACGAGCCAGGAGTTGACCGAGAGCCCCTCCCGGCCGGCGGCCTCCTCGGCCCGGAGCTTGAGGTGTGCGGGCAGGCGGAGGTTGATCCGCGCCGTCCCGCCCTCCTCGCCCTCCGGCGCTGCCACCGGAAAGAGCGGCCGGCCGGCGCCCGGCACGGCCTCGGACCACTCCGGCGCCGCGCCCTCGAACGGCTCTCGGGTCGGTGAGGGCGTCACGACGAAGTCCGGGTCGAGCCCGCGCAGGCGGACGTCGACCGAGCCCGGCGCGAGGTCGCGGGTGATCTCCGCCGCGGCGGCGGAGAGCGCGTCCAGCAGGGTGAGCCGGGCCGCCGCCTCCAGCGGGGCGGTGAGTCGCTCGGCAAGTGCGCGGGTCTCCTCGCCGCCGGCCTCGGCGGCGACCGCGAGCTGCTGTCGGAGGCTGTCGACGTACGGCGCGAGGTCCATGACGCCATGGTGGCACCACTCTGACGCCGCATCAAGTGTCTTTCCGGCGAAGGGTGGTGTCACGGATCGGGGTGGGGCGGGGCAGGGTGGGGGAGTGTCGCGGGGGGGGGGGGCGGCGGGGGGGGGGGCGGGGGGCCGGGCGCCGGGTCCTGGGCGGGCCGGATCAGGCGGCGGCGAGCGACACTTCGGTGGCCTTGATCAGGGCGACGACCGGGGTGCCGGCCTTGAGGCCGAGCTCGGTGGCCGCGTCGGCGGTGATCGCCGCGGTCAGCTCGCCGCCCGCGACCGCGACCTTGACGCCGGCCATCGCGCCGCCGGTGGCCACCTCGGAGACGGTTCCCGGGAGTTGGTTGCGGATGCTCAGTCCGCTGACCGGGCCGGTGGCGAGGGCGACCTCGGTGGCCTTCACCAGGGCGCGGACCTCGCTGCCCGTGCCGAGGCCGAGGTCCCGTACGGCGTCCAGGGTGACGGCGGCGGTGAGCTCCTGCCCGCCCGTCAGGCTGACCTTGACGCTGGCCATGACCTCGCCGGTGGCGATGGCGGTGACCGTGCCGGGGAGCTGGTTGCGGATGCTCAGGCTCATCAGATGACCTCGATTTCGTATCACGGAAACTGAATTCCACTTGACGGTCGATACCCTACTGCGGATGTTTCCCCAGTTCGGACGCCCTTTGCAGGTGCCAGGACAACGCCCCGGCCGCTCCCGCACCTGCTGCCTCAGGACAGCTCCGCCGCCCGGACGCAGAGCACGTCCGGCAGGTGTGAGGTGAGCAGCGCCCAGCTGTCGCCCTCGTCCGCACTGCCGTAGACCTCGCCGTTGCGGTTGCCGAAGTACACCCCGGCCGGTTCTCCGTCGTCGGTGCAGAGCGCGTCGCGCAGCACCACGCCGTAGTGGTCCTCCGCCGGCAGGCCGTCGGAGAGCGGATGCCAGCTCGCGCCCGCGTCCCGGGTGCGGAAGACGCGGCAGCGGCGGGCGGCCGGGAGCCGGGCGTAGTCCGCGTCGAGCGGGAAGAGGTACGCGGTGCCGGACTTCCGGGGGTGGGCGGCGACGCCGAAGCCGAAGGTGGCGGGCAGGTCCGAGCCGACGTCCTGCCAGTGGCCGCCGCCGTCGTCGCTGCGGTAGACCCCGCCGTGGTTCTGGAGGTACAGCCGGTCGCGGTCCACCGGGTCGGCCGCGACCTTGTGCACGCACTGGCCGAACTCCGGGTACTCGTTCGGCAGGAAGGCGGCCCGGATGCCGTTGTTGGCGGCGTGCCAGTTCCGCCCGCCGTCCGACGTGCGGTACACCCCGCCGGTGGAGACCGCGACCGTCAGCGCGTCCGCGTCACGCGGATCGGTGACGATGGTGTGCAGTCCCTGTCCGCCGAACCCGGCGGCCCAGTCCTTGCGGTGCGGGTGCGACCAGAGCGGCACGTCCAGGGCGAAGCTCTCGCCGCCGTCCTCCGAGCGGAACAGGGCCGCCGGCTGGGTCCCCGCGTACACCACGCCGGGGGCCTCGGCGCCGGCGGGCTGCAACTGCCAGACCCGCTCCAGCGAGGTCCCGGTGTGCCCGGGGAAGCGCACGGCCGGGCGCGGCGGTTCCTGCCAGCTCGCCCCGAGGTCGTCGGACCACCAGACGGACGGGCCCCAGTGGCTGCTGTCCGCCCCCGCCAGCAGCCGGACCCGGCCCTCGCGCCGGTCGATCCCGATCGAGTAGACCGCGTTCATCGGGAAGTGCGGGCCGGTGAACTCCCACCTCGCCCGGTCGGGGCTGCGCCCCAGGAAGAGTCCCTTCTGCGTGCCGACGGCCAACAGTGTCTCGCTCATGACGCAACCACCCGGGCGAAGAGGTAAGGCCCCCGCCCGCCAGTCTGCTCCCGCCGACGCCGACCGTGCACGTCATCGGCCCCGGCGCGCCGCGACCCGCGCCGATGGGCCCCGACTCCCGCCGGCGGGCCGCGACGGGCGTGGGGGCGAGCAGCTGTGCGGGGTGCCGCGCGGGCGCGACCGGTGCCCCGCGCGGTCCCCCGGGGCCGCTATGCGCTGTCGCGGCAGGTCTCCAGCAGGCGCAGCCAGATCTCGCTGATGGTGGGGAACGCCGGGACGGCGTGCCAGAGCCGGTCGATCGGGACCTCGCCGACCACCGCCACCGTGGCGGAGTGCAGGAGTTCGGCCACCGCAGGGCCGACGAAGGTCGCGCCGACGATCACCTGGCGGTCGAGGTCGAGCACGAGCCGGGCCCGGCCCCGGTAGTCGTCGGCGTACAGCGCGGCGCCGGAGACGTCGCCGAGTTCGAAGTCGACGGCCCTGACCCGCAGGCCCGCCCGCTCGGCCGCGCCGAGGCTCAGTCCGACCGCTGCCGCCTCCGGCTCGGTGAAGACCACCTGCGGCGGCCCCGCGCTGTCGGCGGTGGCGGCGTAGGCGCCCCAGCGGGCGGTGGTGTCGGGCTGCTCGCCCCGGGCGCGGGCGGCGATCGCGGCGCCGGCGATCCGCGCCTGGTACTTGCCCTGGTGGGTGAGCAGATTGCGGTGGTTGACGTCGCCGACGGCGTACAGCCAGCCGCCGTCCACCTCCGTGACCAGGCAACCGTCGTCCACCGTCAGCCAGTTGCCGGGGGACAGGCCGATGCTCTCCAGGCCGATGTCGTCGGTGCGCGGTGCCCGCCCGGTGGCGTAGAGCACCTGGTCCACCGTCAACTGCCCGCCGTCGGCGGCGTCACCGTCACCGCTGCTCAGGGTGAGCATCACCGGACCGTCACGGTGCAGCGCGGTCACTGCGGTGTGGAACCGCACGTCCACGCCGGCCTCCCGCAGGCCCTCGGCGACCAGCTCACCGGCGAAGGGCTCCATCCGCTGCAGCAGCGCTCCGCCGCGCACCAGCAGGGTGACCTCCGAGCCCAGCGAGCGCCAGGCGGCCGCCATCTCGACGGCGACCACCCCGCCGCCGACCACCGCCAGCCGGGGCGGTACCGAGGCGGAGCTGGTGGCGTCCCGGCTGGTCCAGGGGTGGGCCTCGGCGAGTCCGGGGACGTGCGGTAGGGCGGGACGGCTGCCGGTGCACACGGCGACGGCGTGCCGGGCGGTCAACAGCCTTTCGCCGTCGACCAGTACGGCCCGGTCGCCGGCCAGCCGGCCGTGTCCGCGCACCAGGTCGATCCCGGCCGAGCGGAGCCACTCGACCTGGCCGTCGTCGTGCCAGTGCGAGGTGAACTCGTCGCGGCGGGCCAGCACGGCGGCCGTGTCCAGGCGGCCCTCGGCAGCCTGCTTGGCGCCGGGCAGGGCGCGCACGTGGGCCAGCGCCGAGCCCGGCCGCAGCAGCGCCTTGCTCGGGATGCAGGCCCAGTAGGAGCACTCGCCGCCGATCAGCTGGCTCTCCACGATGACGGTGCTCAGCCCGGCGGCGCGGGTCCGGTC